>JBEKVF010000231.1:0-4906 GCA_049514295.1 Acidimicrobiales bacterium | reverse complement strand
CTCATGAAGTAGTCGCGGTCACTCTGATCAGGTGCTCTCCCCACTCTGGTCACGGTATCGACGTCAGTGGCCTCCGCTCTGAGAGCGCGAACCGTCGCCCGCTCTTTTGACCTGATTGCAAACGGGTCGAACGAGAAATGCCGCATCGCGTTCTCGTGGGTGATCTTGTTGATCTGCTCGTCTGAGAGCGTGGCGAACTGCCGTTCGTTCACCTCGGGCCCCTGGGGCCATGAGCTGTCAGAGTGAGGAAAGTCCGACTCCCAACAGACGTTGTCGATATTGAACTGGTCGATGAGGCTCACGCCTACGGGATCGTTGATGAAGCAGCAGAGAATCCTCTGCTTGAACACATCGGCAGGTCCCATGCCGTCGGGGAATCTCTGTCCTGTCCAGCCCGAATGACGTTGCTGGATGTGCTCAGCCCTCTGGAGGAAATATGGGATCCACCCGATGTCACCCTCGGTGAGGGAGAACATCAGGTCAGGAAAGCGCCACCAGAAATCCGCCCACAGCAGATCGCCCAGCGAGTAGACGGACATCACCGACGAGAGCCCCATCGCCACCGAGGCGGGTGCGTCAGCAGAGGTCGACGCGGCCTTGGACGACGACCCGACGTGCAGGCAGAGGACCGTGCCAACGTCGGAGCACGTCGCGAAGAGGGGATCCCAGTGGCCTGAGTGGATCGACGGCATGTGGAGGGCCGCCGGGTTCTCCGAGAACGTGACGGCATGGCACCCCTTGCCGGCAAGCCGACGAACTTCGTCCGCCGCTTTGTGCACGTCGAAGAGTGGCAGGATCCCGCAGGGAATGAACCGATCGGGATAGCTGGCGCACCATTCATCGATGTGCCAGTCGTTGTAGGCCCTGATCATGACCTCGTTCACGGCCGGCTCCGGTCCTTCGTTCAGCACCTGACCCGAGAAGCCGGTCCAATTGGGGAAGTTGAGGCCCGCGAGCGTGCCTCCCGCTGACATGTCACGTACTCGCTCGTGCACGTCGTAACAACCCGGGCGCATTTCGCTGTAACTGGTCGGGTTGACGTTGAACATCTCTGGCGGTTTGCCGGCAACGGCGTTCAGCCCGAGGTTCCGACCCTTCTTGTCGCCGTACCACCACTGCTGGAAACCGCGCTCGTCTGTTTCGACTCGGGGTGCCTGGTGCCGGTACTTTGCGGGAACGTGACCCTCGAACATGTCCGCTGGCTCCGCGATGTGATCATCCACGCTGATGAGGATCATGTCATCCGCCTTCATCGGCGCCCCCTTGGATCCGGGCACGCCGACACGCGTGCCCGTTGGCAATCTCCATATTATATTCAGTCTCTCATGCGCCTTCCGCTGTCAGGGAACCCCTGCTCGACAGCGACACGACGGGCTACACCCTGATGCTCACCGGCGTCCGGGTGGTCGACTGCACCACCGAAATTGCCGGCCCCTACTGCTCCAAACTGTTGGCTGATGCCGGTGCGGACGTGGTCAAGGTGGAGCCACCCGAAGGTGACCCTCTGAGGCGTTGGGGCTCGGGCGCTCTCTTCGAGTACCTCAACACGTCGAAGCGCTCGGTTCGAGGTGGCACCGGGGACTTGCTGGCCGCGGCAGATCTCTTCGTCAGCAACGAGCCCGTCGACGCCGGCGCGCTCTGGGCCGAGAACCCATCCTTGGTCGTCGTCACCATCACACCGTTCGGTGCCGAGGGACCGTGGGCTGGTCATGCGAGCACAGAGTTCACCCTGCAGGCTGCATGCGGGTCCATCGGGCAGCGTGGCCTGCCGGAACAGCCGCCTCTGGCCGCCGGCGGACGTCTGGGCGAGTGGACGTCGGGCACCTACGCCGCGCTGGGGGCGATCGCTGCGCTCCGCGAGGCCTTTCGCTCTGGCCGTGGGGAGCTGGTCGATGTGGCGATGCTCGACTGTATGGCCGTGACCATGGTCACATACCCCTCGGTGTTCGCCTCGTTTGCCGGGTGGCCCACGGTCGCCGGGACGGGCCGGACGATCGAGGTTCCCTCCATCGAACCCACGCGGGACGGATACTTCGTCGTCACCACGAACAGCGCTCAACAGTTCCGGGACTTCCTGCTCATGATCGAGCGGCCCGACCTCGTGGATGATCCCGACTTGCCGCAGGTCGCCAAGCGATTCCGCCGCCGCCAGGAGTTCCTGTCCGCCGTCCACCAGTTCACGACACACCACACCACAGAGGAGATCCTGGAGGCGGCCGCCTTGTTCCGGATCCCGGCGGGCCCCCTCCTCAACGGGTCGACCATGACCGAATTCGAGCAGTTTGTGACCCGCGGTGTCTTCGTGCCGAATCCCTCCGGTCGATTCGTCCAACCCCGTGTTCCCTATCGCATCTCAGGGGCGTCGCCGCGCCCGTTCGCGCCTGCTCCGAGTCTTGGTCAGCACGACGGCTCGATCGACTGGCCTCCTCGGACGAATGGCTCCGGTCCGGCTGGCCGCGGTACGGCCTCGGAGGGCGACGACGCCGCCGATGGCTGGCGGCTCCCTCTTGCCGACATTCGTGTCGTCGACTGCACCGCATGGTGGGCCGGTCCCGTGGCCAGTGCCGCCCTGGCCGGTCTGGGAGCCGACGTCATCAAGGTTGAATCGGTCACGAGACCCGACAACATGCGTTTCGCCAGCACCCGGCCACCGACCCATGACCGCTGGTGGGAGTGGAGCCCGATCTTCCACGCCGCGAACGCAGGCAAACGTGGAGTGACATTCGATCTGTCTCGTCCAGAGGGAGCCGAGATGTTCGCGCACCTCCTGCAGACTGCCGATGTCCTGGTGGAGAACTTCACGCCCCGGGTGATGGAGCAGTTTGGCTTCGACTGGGAACGCGTCCACGCGCTGAACGACCAGCTGATCATGGTGCGGATGCCGGCATTCGGCCTCGATGGACCTTGGCGGGATCGGACGGGGTTCGCCCAGACCATGGAGTGCCTGACCGGCATGTCCTGGTTGACGGGGTTCCCCGATGGACCCCCAGTGTTGGTGCGAGGGGCCTGCGATCCCTTAGCGGGGATGCACGCGGTCATTGCCACCATGCTTGCGCTGATGGAGCGCGATCAGGGCAGCGGCGGCACGCTGGTCGAGGCAGCCATGGTCGAGTCCGTGCTCAATGCCGCAGCAGAACAGGTGGTCGAGTACGGCTCGAGTGGGACGTTGCTCTGCCGTGACGGGAACCGGGGTCCGCAGGCCGCTCCCCAGGGAGTCTACCCGTGTGCCGGAGAAGACCAGTGGGTCGCCATTGCCATCGCACATGACGACCATTGGCGGTCTCTGCGGTCGTTGCTGGACGACCCGCCGTGGGCACGGAATGAAGCCTTGACGCACTCGGTCGGCCGGCGCGCCGCGCACGACCACATCGACCGTGAGCTGTCTTCGTGGACCAGCCGGCGCTCGGCCGAGGAGTCCGCTCGGATGCTCCTCGACGTGGGCATCCCGTCGGCGGTGGTGGTTCCTCCCCGCGACATCGCGGCCAACCCGCAACTCCGCTATCGGGGCCTCTTCGAAGTGGAGGAACACGCGGTCACGGGAGCCCATGAGATCCCGACGCTGCCCTTTCGCTTTTCGCGGGTGGGTCGCTGGCTCAGATTGCCGGCGCCGACCCTCGGCCGCGACAACGACGCGGTCCTCGAGGACCTCGGCTACTCGCCCGCAAGGATCGAGGGCTTGCGGCAATCCGGCCTGATTGGCGAGCTCCCGACGGGTCTGTGACGCAGCGCGCCGAGGTCGTGCTGCGCGACAGGGAGAGCTCTGTTCGGGTTCAGGCTGAGGCCGCCACCTCGGCTGCCCACCGGTAGTCGGCCTTGCCACTCGGGGACCGGACAACCTCGTCCACGAAGACCACCTGTTTCGGCACCTTGTAGCCGGCCAGCGAGGCCCGCACCAGAGTCATCAGCTCGCCCTCGGTGGGCTCCGTCCCGGACGCCAGCTGAACGATGGCGACCACACGCTCACCCCAGCGCTCGTCGGGCGCGCCGACGACCACCACGTCGTAGACGGCGCGCGACTGGCGCAGCACGCCTTCCACCTCCTCGGGGTACACCTTCTCGCCTCCCGTGTTGATGCACAGGGAGCCCCGCCCGAGCAACGTGATGGTGCCATCCGCCGCGACCGTGGCCATGTCCCCGGTGAGCGACCATCGGCGCCCGTCCCACTCGACGAACGTCGTGGCGGATCTCGCCGGGTCCTTGTGATACCCGAGGGGGATGCGCCCGGTGCGAGCCACGCGACCGACGATGCCCGAACCCGGTACCACCGGTCGGCGGGTCTCCTCATCCATCACGACCGCCTGCTGGGCGGTGAACTGCGGCTCCGGCTTGTCCACCGTCGGTCCCACGAAGATACGTCCGGCCTGAATCCCGGTCTCGGACGATCCGTAGCCGTCGGAGAGCGGGATGGAAGGGAAGGTGGCGAGGAACCGGTCGCGCAACGCCGTCGACAGCGGCGCTCCGCCCGAGCTGACCACGGCCAGCGATTCGATGTCGGGTTTTGGATCGAAGTCGTCCCATGTGTCGAGCAAGGGTCGCATGACAGCGTCCCCAACCGTGCTGGTGGCCGTGACCTTCTCTCGCTCGATCGTGCGCCATACCTCGCGCGGGTCGAGCGAGCCCGACCACAATACGACCTTGTTCCCGCTGAAGAGGTGGAGCAGCACCACCCATCCGCCTGCCGCGTGCATCAATGGAGCGAGGAGCAGGAAGGTGCTCTGATCGGGCGCTATGCGCTGGACCAGCTCCGCGACCGACGTGACCTCAGGAAGGGCGGGATTGCCACCCCCCATACAGGCGAAGAAGGCGTCTTCCTGTCGCCACACCACGCCTTTGGGCAAACCTGTGGTGCCGCCGGTGTACAGGATGTAGTGATCGTCCCCCGACCGAGGGCCAAAGTCCCGAGCCG
>JBEKVF010000230.1:0-4908 GCA_049514295.1 Acidimicrobiales bacterium | reverse complement strand
CCAGCACGGCCTCACGACGCGCCAACCCGTACACGCCGGCAACCTCCCCGCTGCCGGCCATCACCGTGACCGGGCGCCTCGACCGCCTGCGCGACGCGTTCGACGCGCACGAGATCGACGCCCTCGTCGTGACGACGCTGGCCAACGTTCGCTACCTCACGGGGTTCTCGGGCTCGGCGGGCGTCCTCACCGTGACCCGTGACGCCGCGCTGCTCACCACCGACGGGCGCTACCGCACGCAGTCGGCCGAGCAGGTCGAGAAGTCGGGCGCCGCCGCGCGGGTCGACATCACGATCGGCCCGGTGACCGAGCAGCGCAAGGCGGCCCAGTCCGCGCTCGCCGCCACCACGGTCGCCCGCATCGGCCTCGAGGCTGACAACGTCAGCTGGAGCGCGCAGCGCACGTGGGCCGACCTCCTCGACGGCGACAGGCTCGTCGCCACCTCCGATGCGGTCGAGGCCCTGCGGGAGAGGAAGGACGCCGCCGAGATCGCCCGCATGGAGCGTGCCGCCGCCATCGCGGACGCCGCGCTCTTCGAGGTGCTCCCGCTCATGAGCCAGGGCGTGACCGAGGAGCACTTCGCCCTGGAGCTCGACACCGCCATGCGCAGGGGAGGGGCGGAGAGCACCGCCTTCGAGACCATCGTCGCCGCCGGCGAGAACTCGGCCAAGCCCCACCACCACCCGGGCTCCCGCCGCATCAACGCCGGCGACCCGGTCGTGGTCGACTTCGGCGCCACCTTCGAGGGCTACCGCTCCGACATGACGCGCACGTTCTGCGTCGGCAGGGACCCCGAAGGCGAGCTGGCGCGCGTCTTCGCCGTCGTCGGCGAGTCTCAGGCGGCGGGCGCCGCCGCCGTCCGCCCCGGCATCAGCGCCAAGGAGGTCGACGACGTCTGCCGGCGGATCATCGCCGAGGCGGGCTGGGCCGAGCGCTTCGAGCACGGCACGGGGCACGGCGTCGGCCTCGATATCCACGAGGCGCCCACGGTCAGCCAACTGGGCACTGCTATCCTCGCCCCCGGTTTCGTCGTCACCGTCGAGCCCGGTGTCTACCTCCCCGGGCACGGTGGTGTCCGTGTCGAGGACACCCTGGTCGTGACCGAGGACGGCGCCCGCCCCCTGACCCGATTCACAAAGGACATCCATGGCAGTCTCGACAAATGACCTGAAGAACGGCATGAGCCTGGACCTCCCCGAGGGCCTGTTCAGCGTCGTCGAGTTCCAGCACGTCAAGCCGGGCAAGGGCGGCGCCTTCGTGCGCACCAAGCTCAAGAACGTACGCAGCGGCGCCGTGATCGAGCGCACCTACCGGGCCGACGAGAAGCTCGAGCAGGCGATCATCGACAAGCGCGACATGCAATTCCTCTACCGCGACGGGACCGACTTCGTGTTCATGGACACCACGACCTACGAGCAGATGCAGGCACCGCCCGACGCGCTCGGCGACGCGCCCAACTTCCTCAAGGAGGGCGACGAGGCGAACCTGCAGATGTACAACGGCGAGATCGTCGGCGTCGAGCTCCCCGCCGCCGTGGAGCTCACCGTGACCGAGACCGAGCCCGGGATCCAGGGTGACCGTGTCTCGGGCGCCCGCAAGTCGGCCACCCTGCAGACGGGCCTGGTGGTCCAGGTGCCCCTCTTCGTGAACACCGGCGATGTGCTCAAGGTCGACACCCGCTCCGGCGAGTACCTGACCCGGGCCTGAGGGCCCGGCCGCCTCGACCACCGGCTCCAGGCCCCGGCCGAGGCCAGGACCGACCCACCAGGACCGACCCACCATGACCGACACCGCCCCCCGCCACCAGCAGCGCGAGCGGGCGCTGTCGCTGCTCTACGAGGCCGAGCTCAAGGGCGAGGGCCCCCTCGTGGTGGTCGACGCCCTGCCGGTGCCGCCCGACCCCTTCGTCCGCTCCCTCGTCGCGCAGGCCGTCGCCACCCGGGACGAGGCCGACCGCCGGATCGGCGCCGCCTCCGTGGGCTGGCCGCTCGATCGGATGGCCGTCATCGACCGGATCGTGCTCCGCCTCGCCGTGGCCGAGCTGCTGAGTCCCGACGGGCCGCCCGTGGCGGTGGTGATCGACGAAGCCGTCGAGCTGGTGAAGGAGTACTCGACCGACGAGTCGGGACGCTTCGTCAACGGGATCCTCTCGACGATCGCTGCCGACGTCGCGCCCGACGTCGCGCCCGACGTCGCGCCCGGCGGGGCGCCCGCGCCCGCCGACCCGCCCGAAGCGGCGCCCCCCGCCCTGCCGCCGGGCTGACCCCCGGCCCACGTCCTCCGCCGGCGCGCTAGAGTCGTCCTCTGACCGTGAAGTGAGTCCCGTGAGGCTCACACGGCAGGAGGAGCAGTGGCCGAACGCGAGCGCAGTCATACGCGACCCCTCGGGGGCGTGTTCGTGGCCCAGTCCCAGGTCCTGACCTCCGCCGACGTCCAGCGCGCGCTCACGCGCATGTCGCACGAGATCGTCGAGCGCAACGGCGGGGCGGACGACGTGGTCCTCGTCGGGCTCCAGACCGGTGGCGTCCCCCTCGCCGTGAAGATGGCCGAGACCCTCCGCCAGATCGAGGGCACCGACCGTCTCGACGTCGGCAGCCTCGACGTCGCCTTCTACCGAGACGACATCGGCCTGCGCCCCGTCCTCCCCGAGGCCGTCACCGACATCCCGGTCGACCTGGCCGGACGGGTGGTCGTGCTGGTCGACGACGTCCTCTTCACCGGCCGCACCATCCGGGCCGCGCTCAACGCCCTGAACGACTTCGGCCGGGCGCGGGCCGTCCAGCTCGCCGTCATGGTCGACCGCGGCCACCGTGAGCTGCCCATCCGCCCGGACTACGTCGGCAAGAACCTCCCGACCCGGCGCGAGGAGATGGTCGACGTCGGCGGGGACGGCGTCTGGATCGGCACCCTGGAGGACAAGTGACCGGCCCGCGACACCTGCTCTCGGTCGCCGACCTCGGGACGGCCGGCATCGCCGAGGTCCTGCGCGTCGCCGAGGCCTTCGCCGAGGTGGAGCGGCGCTCGGTGCCCAAGGTCCCGACCCTGCGGGGCAAGGTGGTGGCGACCCTGTTCTTCGAGGAGTCGACCCGGACCCGGCTCTCGTTCGAGACGGCCGCCAAGCGGCTCTCGGCGGACGTGCTCTCCCTCGCCGTCGCCACCTCGTCGGTGAAGAAGGGCGAGAGCCTGCGCGACACCGTCGAGACCGTCGAGGCCATGGGCATCGATGCGGTCATCATCCGCCACGCGTCGGCCGGCGCTCCGCACCAGGTGGCCCGCTGGGTCGAGCGCGCCCACGTCGTCAACGCCGGCGACGGCTGGCACGAGCACCCCACCCAGGCCCTGCTGGACTGCTTCACGGTGCGCCAGGTGCTGGCCGATCGCAAGGGCGTCGCGCCCGAGGAGCTCGGCATCGGCTGCTTCGAGGGTCTCCGCGTGCTCATCGTCGGCGACGTCCGCCACAGCCGGGTGGCCCGCTCCGAGGTGCTCGCCTACACCGCCCTGGGAGCCCACGTCACCCTGGCCGGACCCGGCAGCCTGCTGCCGCCGTCGCTCGAGGGCTGGCCGGTCGAGGTGGCGACCGACCTCGATGCCGCCCTGGGCGACGCCGACGTGGTCTCGCTCCTGCGTCTCCAGGCCGAGCGGGGGAGCGGCTCGTTCGTGCCCAGCCTGCGCGAGTACACGGCGGGCTGGGGCCTCACCGCGCGCCGGGCGGAGCGCCTGGGCGAGGACGCCATCGTCACCCACCCGGGGCCGATGGTGCGCGGGGTCGAGATCGCCTCGGACGTCGCCGACCTGCCCCGCACCGTCGTGACCCAGCAGGTGGCCAACGGCGTGGCGGTGCGCATGGCCATCCTGTTCCTGCTGCTCGGGGGCGAAATTCCCGGCGCCGCGGGGGTGCCCGCCGTTGCCTGACGCCACGCTGGTCATAAGGGGCGGCACGGTCGTCGGGCCGGAGGGCTCGGCCCGCCTCGACGTCGCCGTGCACGCCGACACGGTGGTCGGCCTGGCCGAGTCCATCGAACCGCCGCAGGGCGCCGTGGTGCTCGACGCCGCCGGCTGCCTCGTCGGCCCGGGCCTGGTGGACCTGCACACGCACCTGCGCCAGCCGGGGCGCGAGGAGGCCGAGACGATCGAGACGGGGGCCCGGGCCGCCGCGCTCGGCGGCTACACGGCGGTCGTCGCCATGCCGAACACGGAGCCGGCGATCGATTCCGCCGGCGTGGCGAGCGAGGTCCTGGCGCTCGGCGCCGGCTGCGCGGCAGAGGTCGCCGTCGCGGGCGCCATCACTGTGGGCCGGGCCGGCACCGCTCTCGCGCCGCTCGGCGAGCTGGCCGCGCTCGGGGTGACGCTCTTCACCGACGACGGCGCCGGCGTGCAGGACGGCGCGCTCATGCGCCGCGCGCTCGACTACGCCAAGGGCCTCGGCGTCACGCTGGCCCAGCACTGCGAAGATACCTGCCTGGCCGCCGGCGGCGCCATGCACGAGGGCAGCTGGTCGAGCCGGCTCGGCATCCCGGGCATGCCGGCCGCGGCCGAGGAGGCCATGGTCGCCCGCGACATCACGCTGGCCCGGCTGACCGGCGCGCCGGTCCACTTTCTGCACCTCTCAACCGCGGGCTCGGTGGAGCTGGTCCGCCGGGCCAAGGCGGAGGGGCTGCCGGTGACGGCGGAGGCCGCGCCGCACCACATGCTCCTCACCCATGCCGCAGTGGAGGGATACGACACCGTCTTCAAGGTGAACCCGCCGCTGCGTACCGACGAGGACGTGGCGGCCGTCGTCGCCGGGCTGTGCGACGGCACCATCGACGCGGTGGCGACGGACCACGCTCCCCACGCCCCCGAGTCCAAGGAGGTGCCCTTCGACCAGGCCCCGCCCGGCATGCTCGGGCTGCAGACAGCGCTGCCTAT
>JBEKVF010000229.1:0-4949 GCA_049514295.1 Acidimicrobiales bacterium | reverse complement strand
GAGCGAGCAGGCTCCGGCCCGCCGCTCGTCCGGCGCGCCGGAGCCCGTCGAGGTCACCCCGCCGATGGGTCGCTACTCAACGCTGAATCGATCGCATCGCGCAGCGCCCGAGCCGCGCGCTGAGCGTCGGCGGCTCGGGTCAGAAAGCGCACCACCACGAAATGGCGGACACCGGCGGCCGTCAGCGCAGGGATTCTCTCCGGCGTCACACCGCCCGTCACGAAGACGGGAACGCTGGATCGTGCGCTGGCCAGACTGACGTAGCCCACCCCCGTGCCCTCCCGACCGGGCTTGGTCGGCGTCGCCTCCACCGGTCCGGCCGAGATGTAGCTCACGTCCTCGGCCGCCGCGGCGGCCAGGTCCGACTCGGAGTGGGTGGAGAGGCCGACGATCGCCCCGGGGCCCAGGATGCGTCGCGCCAGCGAGACCGGTGCGTCGTCCTGCCCCACGTGGACGCCGTCGGCGCCCACCTCGAGCGCGAGGTCGGGACGGTCGTTGAGCACGAAGGGCACACCGTGCGCGCGGCACACCTCGGCCGCCATGCGTGCCCGGGCGATCAGCGGCCGGGCGTCGAGGTCCTTGTCGCGCAGCTGGACCACGTCCACCCCGCCCTCGATGCACGCGGCGAGGAAGTCGGCCAGGTCGGGGCGGTCCGGCGTGCAGAGGTAGAGGCGGCGACCCGAGAGGTCCCCTCCGGCGGTCACGCCCCGCCGCGCGCCCGGGCCTTCATGACCTTCTTGGTGGCCCTGACCTTCTCCAGGCTGGCGGCATCGGTGATGTCGGCCACCGACAGGTGGGTCCCGGCGCCGCCGTAGGGCGCGGTCGCCTCCCGCCAGCCCTCGGGGCGCACGCCGAGCTGCTTGCCGAGCAGGGCGGCGAAGATCTTCGACTTCTGCTCCCCGAACCCGGGCAGGGACTTCAGCCGGCCCACCAGCTCCTCCCCGCTGCGGGTGCCCTTCCAGATGGCGTCGGCCTTGCCGCCGTAGTCCTCAGCGACGGCGCGGCTGACCTGCTGCACGCGCCCCGCCATCGACCCGGGGAAGCGGTGCAGGGCGGGGCGCTCCTTGAAGACGGCGGCGAGCTCCTCGGGCTCCATGCCCGCGATGGATGCCGCATTCAGGGAGCCGCCCAGCCGCCGCGCCAGCTCGGCGGGCGACGAGAAGGCCTTCTCCATGGTCACCTGCTGGTCCAGCACCATCCCGATGAGCAGGGCGAGCGGGTCGCGGCTCAGCACCGCATCCGCCTCGGCGTCCCCGGTGAGGTGGAGCGCGGTCCGTGCCACGGGGAGATCTTGTCACGGCGCCGGACGTGCCTCGGCGTCCCGGCGTCGGGCAGACTCTCGTCATGCACATCCCGGCCAAGGTCGACTACGGCATCCGCGCCCTGCTCGCGCTGGCCGCCGCCGGGACGCCCCAGACCGCCGAGTACCTGGCCGGGGAGCAGGGCCTGCCGCCCCGCTTCCTCGGCGCCATCCTGGCCGACCTCCGGCGGGCCGGTGTCGTGGCCAGCCAGCGGGGCGCCGAGGGCGGCTACCGGCTCGCCCGGGAGGCCGACGCCATCACCATCGCCGACGTCATCCGCGCCCTGGACGGCCCCCTGGCGGAGGTGAGGGGGTTCCGGCCCGAGGCCACCAGCTACGACGGCGCCGCCGAGAACCTCCAGCAGGTCTGGGTGGCGGTCCGCGCCAGCCTGCGCATGGTGCTCGAGAAGGTCACCCTGACCGATGTCATTTCGGGCAAGCTGCCCCCGCACGTACAGAAGCTGGTGACCGACCCCGATGCCTGGGTCGCGCACTGACGACGGGGCCGTGGCCGTGTCGGCCACGGACTACACGTGGTTCGTCGACCTCGCGCTGGGGCAGATGGCCGGCATCGTCGAGGAGCTCGGCGACGACCTGGCCAACCGGCGGCCACCCTTTCGCGGCGGCAATTCCGCCTTCGTGATCCTGACCCACTGCCTGGGCATCATGGAGTACTGGGGCGGTGCGACCGTGGCGGAACGCCCGGTGCGGCGCGAGCGCGCGACCGAGTTCAGCGCGAGCGGGAACGTGGCCGAGCTGCTGCGGCGCACCGAGCACGCCCGCCGGCGGCTGCGCGAGGACATCGTCGGGCTGCACGCGATGGCCGCCCCGGTCGGCGTGCGGCCCGATCCCGACGACCCGGTGCCCTACACCCAGACCAAGGGCGCGGCACTGATCCACATCCTCGAGGAGCTGTTCCAGCATCTCGGCCACATGCAGATCACCCGGGACGCGCTGGTGGCGGGGGCGAGGCGATGACGCCCGAGGGCGAGCCGATCCCGATCGCCTGCAGCCTGGACGCCGGATCGCTGGCGGAGCGGATCGACGAGTGGCGGGCGCTCGTCGCGTCGTCGGTCGTCGAGGTCGAGGCCGACGCGACGTCCGTGCGCATGGTGCTCGACGACTCTCCCGCCGCGCTGGTGGCGGCGGCGTCGCTCGGTCAGCGCCAGAAGCGGTGCTGCGCCTTCTTCGACGTCGCCAACGACCTCGGGGCGGACAGCCGCACGCTCTCGTTGACCGTGCCCGACGGGGCAGAGGAGGCGTTGGCCGCCTTCGTGGCCCTGCTCACCTCGTGAGAGGGCTCACATCGTGAACGGGGCCACGCGCGACGGGTCGATCCCGAGATCGGCGATCGCCCCGGCCACGACCGCGGGGGCGACGCGTCCGCCCAGGGCCAGCTGCTGCAGCACGGCGACGACGAGGTGGGCGGCGTCAACCTCGAAGTACGACCGCAGGTCGGTCCGGGCGTCGGAGCGGCCGAACCCGTCGGTCCCGAGCGACGTGTAGGGGCGGTCCACGAAGCGCGCCACCTGGTCGGGCACGCCGCGCATGTAGTCCGTGATGGCGACGACGGGATCGGGGCCCGAGCCGAGGGCTTCCGTGACCAACGCCCTGCGGGGCTCCGCGTCGGGGTGGAGCCGGTTCCAGCGCTCCGCCTCGAGCGCGTCGGTGCGCAGGCTGGTCCACGAGGTCACGGCCCAGGCGTCGGCCCCCACGCCGTAGCGCTCGGCGAGGATGCGCTGGGCCTCCATGGCGATGCTCCACATCGGGCCGGAGAAGCACAGCGACGCCCGCAGGTCGCCGGGCACCTCGGGTGTTGCGGCGAAGCGGTAGGCACCGTCGATGATGCCCCTGCGGATGGCCGCCCCCTCGTCCCCCTCGGGCAGCGCCGGCATCGCGTAGTTCTCGTTGTACAGCGTGAGGTACCAGAAGCGGTCCTTGGGGTCCGGACCCAGCATCTCGGTGACCGCGGCCTCCACGATCACCGCCACCTCGTAGGCGAACGAGGCGTCGTAGACCATGGCCGCCGGGTTGGTGGAGGCGAGCAGCGGCGACTGGCCGTCGTCGTGCTGAAGCCCCTCGCCCTGGAGCGTGGTGCGCCCGGCCGTGCAGCCCGCCAAGATGCCCCGGCCGCGCATGTCGCCCAGGGCCCAGGCCAGGTCGCCGACGCGCTGGAACCCGAACATGGAATAGAAGAGGAAGACCGGCACCATGGGCTGGCCCCAGGTGGCGTACGCCGTGGCCAGCGCGGTGAACGACGCCAGCGCGCCGGCCTCAGTGATCCCCTCCTGGAGGACCTGCCCCGAGGAGCTCTCGGCGTAGTGCAGCGGCAGGTCGGCGTCCACCGGCACGTAGTGCTGGCCGCCGGGCGCGTAAATCTTCGCCTCGGCGATGAGCGGCTCCAGCCCGAAGGTCCTGGCCTCGTCGGAGACGATCGGGGCGACGAGCGATCCCACGGTGGGGTCGCGCACGAGATTCCGCAGGAGGCGGGTGAAGACCATGGTGGTGGAGACCGACTGTGACCGCGAGCCCGCCGCGAACTCCTCGAAGACCTTGGCGTCGGGCCGCTGGGGTGGGGCGGGGCGCACGACGCGGATCGGCACGGGCCCGTCGAGCACGCGGCCTCGGGCCCGCAGGTACTCCATCGCGTCGGAGCCCTCGGCCGGGCGGATGTAGGGCGGATCACCCTCGAGCACCTCGTCGGGGATGTCGTCGGTCAGGTACAGCCGGTCGCGCAGGGCGCGCAGCTGCGCCTTTGTCATCTTCTTGATCTGGTGGGTCGCGTTGCGCGCCTCGATCTCGGGGCCGAGCGTCCACCCCTTGATCGTCTTGGCCAGGATGGCTGTCGGCGCGCCGTTCTGCTCGGTGGCCAGCTTGTAGGCGGCATAGAGCTTGCGGTAGTCGTGCCCGCCGCGGGGGAGCGAGACGAGCTCGTCGTCGCTGAGGTCCTCGACCATCTTGCGCAGGCGGGGGTCGGGGCCGAAGAAGTGCTCCCGGATATAGGCGCCCGATTCCGTGGCCAGCTTCTGGTACTCGCCGTCCACGGTGGTGTTCATGCGGTCGAGCAGCACGCCGTCGACGTCGCGCGCCAGGAGCGCGTCCCAGCGCGAGCCCCAGATCACCTTGATCACGTTCCAGCCGGCGCCGCGGAACACCGCCTCGAGCTCCTGGATGATCTTGCCGTTGCCCCGCACCGGGCCGTCGAGGCGCTGCAGGTTGCAGTTCACGACGAAGATGAGGTTGTCGAGGTGCTCTCGGCCGGCCACGCCGAGCGCGCCGATGGACTCGGGCTCGTCCATCTCCCCGTCTCCGACGAAGCACCACACCCTGCTGGCGGAGGTGTCGACGAGGCGGCGCAGGTTCAGGTACCGGTTCACGTGCGCCTGGTAGATGGCCGAGATCGGCCCCAGCCCCATGGACACCGTCGGGAACTCCCAGAACTCGGGCAGCGCACGGGGGTGCGGGTAGCTCGGGAGTCCGTCGCCCCCGACCTCGTGGCGGTAGTTGTCGAGCTCGGACTCGCTCAGTCGGCCCTCGACGTAGGCCCGGGCGTAAATGCCGGGCGCGGCGTGCCCCTGGAAGTAGACCTGGTCCCCGAACCCTCCGTCGGCCTTGCCCCGGAAGAAGTGGTTGAAGCCGACCTCGTAGA
>JBEKVF010000228.1:0-4949 GCA_049514295.1 Acidimicrobiales bacterium | reverse complement strand
CTGGAGATACCCGGGGTCCTTCATTTCGAGCGCCACCACGAGGAAGAGCGGGATGGCGAACAGCACGTATCCCGACATGCGCCCTTCGGCCGAGAGCGTCTGGACCTCCCGTCGGACCTCCTGCCGGGTGCGCATGAAGTCGGCCAGCGTGTGCAGAATGGGAGCCAGGCGCCCACCGGTGGATTGCTGAATCCGCACGGCCTCGACGGCCCACTTGAGGTCCTCGACCCCGGAGCGCTCGGCCATGTTCTCGAGGGCCACGACGAGGTCGGACCCGACGGCCACCTCGGCCATGACCCGGTCGAGCTCGTCCGACAGCGGCGGCCGGGCGTCGCGCCGGTACATGTCGATGGAGCGCTGGAAGGTCTGACCCCCCTCGACCGAGGCCGCCATGAGGGCCAGCGCGTCCGGGAGCTGCTCCTGCATCTGCGTGATCCGCTTCGCGGCGCGGCGCGAGGGCAGGTACCAGGCGATGCCGGCCACCAGGGCGATCGCGACGACGGAGCCGATGGGCGAGCCCATGACCACCCCGACCGCCACCGCCAGCATGAAGGCGATGGCCGCGCTGATCACGATGTACTCGCCCGACCGCAGCGGAATGGCCGCCCGTTCGAGGCGCTGCTCGAGCGCGCCGCTCGTGTCCATACGCCCGAAGATGCCGGCGATGCGGACCGTCACCGCCGAGAGCTCGCCGTGCTCGGGCGACTCGGTCACGACCTCGACGGGGACCTGGGCCGTGCCCATGGTGTCGTCGAGTATCTGGGCCAGAGTCCGCTGTTTGCCACGCACCCGCATGATGGCCGCCACGACGGCCAGGGCCAGGCCCCCGCCGATGAGGACCGCGGCGACGAACGCCCCGGCCTGAGAGCCCAGCTGAAGCGCCCCGATCATGGTCCCGCTCACTTCCCCGCCTCGCGACGGCGCGCGAGGATCTCGTAGAGCTCGTCCGAGGGCGGTTCCACGACGCGCCCGGGCCGGGCCGGCCGGTGGTGGCGGCCGCCGCCGCTCTCCCTCCGCCCCGAGCCGAGGAGCGCCTCGGAGTCGGCGCGGAAGATGTGGGGAGGCACCTCCACCCCGGCGAGCGACAGCTCGTCGAGGATCTTGGGCCGCAGGCCGGTCGGGACGAGGCGTCCCATTCCCTGGGCCGTGTCCACCCGGTGGAAGATGTCCTGGAGCAGGACGGTGTCGCCCTCCATGCCCTGGATCTCGGTGATGGAGTGCACGACCCGGGGGCCCTCGGCGGTGCGCTGGAGCTGGACCAGGATGCCGACCGCCATGACGATCTGCTCCCGGATGGCGCGCTGCGGCAACTCGACCCCGCCCATCATGACCATGGTCTCCAGACGGCCGAGCAGTTCGCGCGGGGTGTTGGCGTGCACGGTGGTCATTGACCCGGCGTGACCGGTGTTCATGGCCTGGAGCATGTCGAGGGTCTCGGAGCCGCGGCACTCACCGACGATGATGCGGTCCGGCCGCATACGCAGCGAGTTGCGCACGAGGTCACGGATCCGCACCTCGCCCGTCCCCTCCGCGTTGGCGGGACGCGTCTCGAGCGTGACGACGTGGGCCCCCTGGATCTGGAGTTCGGCCGACTCCTCAATGGTGATCAGGCGCTCGCCGTCGGGGATGAAGTTCGACAGGACGTTCAACATGGTGGTCTTGCCGGTACCGGTCCCGCCGACGACGACCATGCTGATCTTGCCCCGCACCAGGGCCTCGAGGAAGACCGCCGCGTCCATGCTCAGCGTCCCCAGGTTGATGAGGTCCTGCATGACCAGGGCACGCTCAGGGAACTTCCGCACGGTGAGCACCGGGCCCCGCAACGCCAGCGGCGGCACGATGGCATTGATCCGGGAGCCGTCGGCCAGGCGGGCGTCCACCATGGGAGAGGACTCGTCGACCCGCCGGCCCACGCCGTGCACCATGCGGTCGATGATGCGCCGGTACTGATTCGGCGTGTTGAACACGATCTCGCTACGCTCGATCAGGCCCTTGCGCTCGATCCAGATCTCGTCGTACGAGTTGCACATGATCTCGGTGATGCTGCCGTCCGCCAGCAGCGCCTCGAGCGGCCCGTAGCCGAGGGAGTCCTCGAGCATCTCCTCCACGAAGCGCTGGCGCTCAATGGGGGAGATGGTGATCCCGATGTCCTCGCGCTCGAGGATCTCGTTGACCGAGGAGCGCACCTTCTCGCGCAGCTCATCCGGCGACAGGTTGGCCGAGGTCGGCGCGATCTCCGCCAGTACCTTGGCCTGGACCTTCTGCTTGGACTGCTTCCAGGCCGCGTCGAGTGCGGCGCGGTCGGAGGTGCGCCGCATGGGGTTCTTGCCTGGTGGCGGGTTCGCCCCGGACCGCCTTTCCACTCCTCCGGGCGGCCCCCGCCTCTCCCCTGCCCCTGCGGGCGCGTCGGCATCGCTGGCCCGGCGGTTCCGGGGCGGGGTCTCTTCAGCGGGTGGCGCCGCGGCATCCCCGTCGGCGGCAGCGAGTTTCTCAGACAGGTTCATGGTGATCAGGCCCTCTCGAGCTCAGGCACCTTGCTGGTGCGACCCTTCCTCCTCAGCCGCCAGAAACCGCGCGGCTCGGCGATCTCTGCGGTGTTCGTGCTCGTCCCGAGGACGGGAGTGACGTCACCCGACAGGAACTGGTGCATGCCCCCGGCCAGCTTCTTGCCGATGTCGGAGTTGGCCGCCGAGACGAGCGCCGGCTTTCCCCTGTTGATCGACTTCATGACCTCTCTCGAGTACGGCAGTACCGAGACGATCTTGTTGTCGAGCACGTCCTGGACATCGCTGATGTCGATGCCGATGTCGTCCTCCACCTTGTTGAGCACGACGCCGATGGTGTCGCTGTTGATCCGGAGCTTCTCCAGCGTGGTCAGGAACACTCGCATGTTCCTGATGCTCGGGAGGTCCAGTGTGACCATGCACAGCACCCGGGTCGAGTGGTCGAACGCCGCCAGCACGATCTCGGAGAGCTGCGCCGGGGTGTCGACCACGATGTAGTCGAAGTGCCGGCGCAGCGAGCCCATCACCTTGTACACGTCCTTGGGAGCGATCATGTCCGCGTCAGCCGGGCTGAACGGGGCGGCGAGCACGGAGAACCCGAGCTCGTGCTCCTCGAGGTACTCCTCGACGTGCTCGTCGAGGTCGTCGTCGTCGACCGGCTCCCGCGACAAAAGGTCCGAGATCGTGAACCGCGGCCGCAGGTGCAGCGCGGTGGAGACCTCGCCGAACTGCAGGTCGAGGTCGACCAGGCAGACGCGCTGGCCCGTCTGGGCCGCCAGGTAGCAAGCCAGGTTGGTGGCATAGAACGTCTTGCCGCAGCCACCGCTGGACGAGGCCACGGTGAACACCTCGGCGAACTGGGGCCGGTCGACCACGACCCCGTGGGCCACCACGGGCAGGGGCGGCGCGGCGCTCGACTCCGAGACGTCGGCGATGTCGAAGGCCCGCTTGAGCGCGTTGGAGAGCTGACGCTTGCTGGTCGGGTACTCGACCAGGTCCACCGCACCGGTCCGCACGATGTCGCCCAGGCTGGCCTTGGGCTTCGGGCCGAGGGCGAGGACAACGGCCGGGACGGCGGCGGCGGCCCGCAGGTTGGCGAGGCGGGCCATGCCGGCATGGCTGTCGAACACCGGCCCTGCCACCAGGACGTCGAAAGGACCCTGCTCGTGCACCTCGTCGGCGACGTCGATGACGTTGGAGCTGGTGACCACCTGGTATCCAGGGCCGAGCGAGGCCTGGATGGCCCGGCTCAGTGCGGGCGAGCGGCTGATGACGAGGATCCGCCGGGAGATCATGGCGCGCCCGTCGTCTGGTCGGTGCCGATGCACTGCGCCACCGGGGGCGGGTTCGTGTCCTTCTGAGTCTGGACCACCGAGACCGACTCGTTCTGCGAGAGGAACTCCAGGCTCCTCGCATTCGAGGAACTGACGGCCAGCAGCAGCGTCTCCGAGGCCGGGATCGTGCGGCCATCCGCAGTGTGATGGCTGGCGTAGGACGGGACGGTGCTCTGGACGTCGAGCACCTGGATGTTCGTCATCGCCAGCTCCGTGCACGGTAGCGGGAGCGTCGACGAGGCGGCGCTTGCCGTGGAGACCTTCGTGATGTTGGCGTAGACGTCGACCCGGCTGCCTGGTTGCAGGTAGCCCGCCAGTCCGTTCGTCCCGCTCAAGGTGACCGTGACCCCGTCCATGCCCGTCGGCAACGAGATGGAGGAGGCGCTGGCGGTCAGCTGCGTGGAGTTGATGGCGTCGCCCTTGGTGACCGGCGAAGTGAGGACCTCGTCGGCCAGCCCGGAGAGCGACCCCAGGTCGGTGGGCGAGTACGACTTCGTCGGGATCAGCTCAATGGCGACGAGCCCGCTGGAGACCATGGCCTGACCGGTGGTGCCGGCCGGGATGTCGGCCTTGGCCACGACGGCCGACGTGCTCACCGGTGCCACGACGTTCGTGCCCGACGATGTGTGCTTGCTGGCACCCTCAACGCTGGCGTACGCGATCGCGCTTCCGGCGATGAACAGGATCACTCCGATCATGACCAGTATGAGCGTCTGCTTCTTCACAGAACCTTCCCCCTCTCAACAGACGGACAACGTGCGGTTGGTCACGCGATGACCCCGCCATTGGCTCCGTTCGAGGGTACGACGGGAAAGGGGCGGCGTACATAGGTCCTTCTGACCATTCTCTGAACGAACGCCCCTGGTCGGGGGCATAAATGGTCCATATGTCCTATGTACCGGCGCGAGCCGGCGGCCCAGAATCAACTCGGACGTATCACGCGACGACCAATTGTCATTGGTCTGTGCGATTAGCGCCGCCGCCGGACATCCAGAGGAGGGGGTCCCACGTTGGGAACACGGGCGTGGAGAATTCCAAAGAGGCTGAGGCGGCGGCGCGACGACGAGCACGGAGCAGAGATGGTCGAGTTCGCCTTTGTCGTCGTGCTCCT
>JBEKVF010000227.1:0-4985 GCA_049514295.1 Acidimicrobiales bacterium | reverse complement strand
TCGAGGCGAAGGGAGTCGAACTGGGCGTCCTCCATCAGGTGGTGGCGATGGAAGTAACAGAAGGCCAGGAACTTGCGGTTGTCAACGTGGATCTCATCGCCCACTTTCACCCCGTTGAAGCGCATGAGGTTGGCCTCGCCATGCCCGTCACAGGCGAAGACGTCACCGACGCTGCCGATGCAGTACAGCTGTCGCCCGGCGGCTTCGCCGGTCTTGAGCTGCAGACCGGCACCGAGGCGGTACCCCTCGGGGAGACCCTTCACCTCGACCGCGTACGCCATGTCCATGCTGCCCTGCCCCGCCATGATGCCGGCGATCGTCTTCATCAGCATGTACTCGGGGGCGTCAAAGGCTGGGTCCGTCAGAAGGTCCTGCACGGTGATGACCCGGCTGACGGTCGTCACCACGTCAATGACGTCGTCCTGGACCGCTGACGGCAGATCGTGGCCGATGTAACCGGGCTTGGTCCAGAAGTCCTCGAAGTAGGAGGGATCCTGCTCCACGAGGAGATCGGCGATCGATGACCACAGCCATATCTGGCCCATCGGGGTGGCAATCATGAACTCATCGCCCCGGGGGAATCCCTGGCGGTAGAGGCTCGCGAACTCGTCACGTACGTGTGAGTCAAGGCCCTCGAACGGGTTCCCGCTGCCGCCAGGCTGCATCGCGTCGATGATCTTGTCCATGGTGTCGCCGTGCCGAAGCATGCGCTGCACGTTGAACATGCAGGCGAAGCTCATGACCTGCGCTCCCTTGATGCACACGGTCGCAGGGAAGGGCCGGACGTCGCCACCGCCCATGAAGGGCAGCGCGCCATCGAACACGTCAGGCGCGTTCTCCAGCACGAGCGGCGAACGTCTTCCGCCACCACTCCCCCCCCAGACGTAGGAGTGGTGGGGTGCTGACCCGTAGACCTGCTGGGCCAGGTACTTCGAGAACCGGGCGCTCTCGGCGGCGGCGCGCCAGCCGTAGAGGGTCGGATCCTCACCTCCCTTGGGATCGATGTCGTCACCGATGTGACCCATGTTGGACTCGACCATGTACCCACCGAGGCGGGCCGTGAGCCCGATTCCGCCCATTGCGTCGCCGAGCGCTCCTCCGAAGAAGTCCTCGTGCCCGGCATGGGCCCCCTCGAGCGGCATGATCAACCTCCCCTGCCATTCCCCCAAGGCGGGGAAGTAGAAGGTGAACCTCGTATCGCAATCGGCAAAGCCGCCGTGGACCCGGCGGTGGCCGTGAGGCTCGTCGTGCCACTCGTCCCGATCGACGTAGGGAGCACCGAAGTGCGGATCGTTCACGGTGTAGCCGGAGCATTCGAGTGCCGAGAGCGCGTCAGCCATGGGTCCCCCTTGATTCGGAAGGCAGCGAGGTCGCTGTGACCGGGACTGTACCGGCGGGCGGCACTCCAGTCAACGGTGTTGACTGGAGTGCGCGAGAGCGCCCACGAGGAGGAGATCGATGCCGTGCTCAAACGCCGCTTCGAACTGGACCTCGACGGCCGGGTCAAGCTTGACGAGGAGGGCCCCTGCGGTGAAGAGGACGAGATCGAGCACGAGCGCTTCGGCCTCGTGGGGGCCCAGGCCAGCTTCCAGAAGGGGATGGAGCAGCATCGTGGTCACCGCTGGCGACTCGAAGTCGGACAGGTGGGCGCTGACGTAGGCCGCCATACCCGGATAGCTAGCGAACATCCTCCTCACTTCAAGCATGACGGCCTTCACCCTCGCCAACGGGTCGCTCTCGTCGTCGACCTGGCAGACGTCGTCGTAGAGGGATCGGGCGACGAGCTGGAGGAGGGCGTGCTTGTTCGGAACGTGCCTGTACGTTGCTCCGAGCGCTACTCCGAGACGGTCTGACAGCGCCCGCATGGTGAGGCCATCGACGCCGCGCTCGGCGAGGAGTCTCTTGGCAGCCTCGACAATGATGTCCTCGGAGAGTCCGGGCCGCGATTCCTTCATGACATCCGCTTCTCGTTTCGTTCAGAGAGCTTCAGGGACTTCACTACCCTTCCACCAATCGCACGGATCAGGTGGGAGGTAAAGATTCGGCCCTTGTCACTTCAGGAACTGTCTTTGACGGCTGCAGTATCGCGCCCAGTCAGGCCCGTTACTCGGAAAGGGCCTCGTTTCCAAGGCTCTACGACGTTACGAAGCTGAATGCTTTAACTGCCTTCGGAATCCCTCAGGGTGCCGCCCATCGTCTCGTCAGGGTAGAACCTGCTCGTCCACTTTCGGAGCTTCTTGAACCCCGAGGCCTCCGACTTGCCGAGGGCGGGGCGCTCCAGGTAGCGCTGGTTGTTCCAAATCACGATGTCCTGGGGAAGAGCCGATTTGATGAGGTCGAGCAGCCGCACGCGGTCCTCGCCCGTGCTGCCGGGGACATCCTCGAGCCAGTACGTACCGAACATCTCCGTCCGGTCGTCGTCGACGGGAGTCGTGGCGATGAGCACGACCCGCCACCCATCCGGGGTGTGCTCGGCATTGAAGGCAAAGCCGACTCCGACCCAGTGGATCGTGATGGTGTTACGGCGGTCGTCGGGCCGGTCGATGCCGTCGGCCCACCGGCGGCCGAAACCGGCCACCGTCTGCCACGTCGCCTCGGAAACCTCCTCGCGCAAAATCACGGGGCTCATCGCCGTGCCATGGACGAATTGGAAGTGGTGACGGTCGACCGCGTTCTCCACGACGTACTGTGGGTGAACCTGCAGGTCGCGGAAATGTGAGGTCCCGTCGGGAAGCGCTGGCTGGAACCTCGTTCCCGACAGCTGCTCGAAGAGCCCGTCGGTCAGGTCCGGCACATCGAACGAGGGTGGGTCACCCCGGACGTCGTGCCAGAGATAGAGGACGTCGTTCCGCTCGACCACGGGCCACGATCGGATCCGCCGTGCCCTGTTGGGCCGCTGCTCGTACGGGATGGAGACATTGCGGCCGTCGCCGTCCCAGATCCATCCGTGGAAAGGACACTGCAGACCCGAGTCGACCACGCACCCACCATGGGCAAGGTTTGCCCCGAGGTGTTGGCAGTACGCGTCGAGTAGATGGACGGTTCCCTCTTGGTCTCGCCACGCAACAAGGTCTTGGCTGAAGTACCGCAGTGGGACGACGCCGTTCTCGGGCACGGTCGAGGACCAGCCGAACTGGAACCATCCGGTCGGCTTCATGCTGAGGCGGGTACGCATGGGCTTGCTCCTCCGATCACCGCTGCCCTGTGGACGTCGGACGTCCAGCCAGGTGACAACTCGTAAGGCTTCCCGTAAGATTATCGGCAGGCGCACACGCGCGGCCACCAAGTGGGGAGGGCACGACTATGGAACTCGAAAACCTGATGGTCCTGCCGTGACGGAGCCCGACAAGACGGCCGTCCTCTTCATCGAGTGCCAGCGGGGTGTGGTCGGGGACCTCTCTGTGCTCCCGGCCCTGGCGGAGTCGGCCCAGCCGGTGCTGGCCACCATGGGCCGGCTGGCTGCCGGGGCCCGTGACTGCGGGGTCCGCGTGGCCCACCTGACGTACCTTCCGGCTGCCGGAGGTCGATCGACCAATCGTCGCTCCCCGCTGATGCGGGCGACGTTGGCCACCGCCGAATGGAGCGAGTCCCATCCGGCGGCCGAAGTCGTCCCAGAGATCGGCGTGGGACCTGAGGACCTGGTGCTGCCACGGCACCAGGGCATCTCCCCTGTGCACCGCACCGAGACTCTCGCCATCTTGCGCAACATGGGAATTGAGGAGGTCGTGGTTGCTGGCGTGTCGACGAACCTGGCCATCCCGCTCGTCGCCGTGGGCGCGGCCGACGAGGACTTCGCCGTCACAATCCCGGCGGACGCCTGCATCGGCACCCCACCGGACCACCACGCATCCATGCTCAAGAACGGTTTGGCGTTCGTGGCTCGCCTCACCACGGTCGACGGGCTCCTGACGGAGTGGTCGACCTGATGCGGATTGGCATCCACCTGCCCCATGCGGGTCGGTACGCCACCGCCCGCGGCATCGTGGACGTCGCCGTCGCGGCGGAGGAGGTGGGCTACGGCTCGGTGTGGCTGTTCGACCACCTGTTCACGCCCTCGCACCTCGACAGCCCATACCCGTTCGCGGCGGACGGGACCTACCCGCTAGGGCCGGCCGACCCCTACTTCGATCCGGTTGCGCTCATGGGCGTCTTGGCCGGCGTGACGGACAGGATTGAGTTCGGCGTCCGCGTGCTCATCGCGGTGTACCGGCCACCCGTCGTACTAGCGAAAGAACTGGCAACCATCGATGATGTCGCAGGGGGTCGAATGGTCCTCGGCGTCGGTGCCGGCTGGATGCGCGAGGAGTTCGACGCGGTCGGCGTGCCATTCGAGCGCCGGCACGCCCGGCTCCGCGAGCACGTGTCGGTCATGCGGGCAGCCTGGAGTGACGGCGTGTCGGCACATGACGGCGAGTTCTACGAGCACGTCGAGGCGGGGTTTCACCCCCGGCCGCCGCGCGGATCCATTCCGATTCTCCTCGGGGGGTACGGCGACATGGCCCTGCGCCAGGTCGCGGAGTGGGGCGACGGCTGGGCCGCCGTCGTCCGCAATGCCGAGACGATCAAGAACCCGCATGTCGCGGCATCACCCGACGCGCTGGCCGAGCGGCTGGACAAGCTGCGCGCCGCATGCGCAGAGGTCGGCCGGCCCTACGAGGATCTGCGGATCGTCGCGGCGGCCTCGCCGAGAGACGACCCGGGCGTCCTGCGCGCCTACGCCGACCTCGGCGTGCACGACTGCGACCTGATGGTCTGGGGTGACGCGGCCCGGGTGATCGACGAGCTGCGCCGCTTCGCCGACGCCGTCGGCACCGAGCTGTAACACCGCGTCAACGAGGTAACCCCAGCACCGACTCGGCGAGGATGTTCTTCTGGATCTGCGACGCGCCTGCGTAGATCGTGCCCGCGGTTGCGTTCCAGAACGCACCGAGCCAGGACCCACTCGTGTTGGGGGCGCCCGGATCATCCGCCCTCCAGGACCGAAG
>JBEKVF010000226.1:0-4992 GCA_049514295.1 Acidimicrobiales bacterium | reverse complement strand
GGTCGGCCGCCGCGGCCCGTCGCGCCGGCCCATGCGGTCGACGCCGGTGAGCCCCTCGGGGTCGACCGGAGCGGACCCGTCCTCACCCGCGACATCGGCCCGGCGCGCCCGCTGCACCGACCGGCCGTACGAGCGCACCCGCTCGCCGAAGCGGCCGCCCACGTCGAAGGGGACGATGGTCGCGCTCACGTGGGGCACCTGGCCCAGCACCGCCGCGATCTTGTCGGCGGTGCGGTCGTGCAGGAAGCGCTGCCAGACACGGCGGTAGCCCCGTCGCGGCAGCAGCACCGTGCACTCGGTGTCGCCGTCGAGGGTGGCATCGGCCACCAGCTCAATGGCGGCCCGCCCGAGGCGGCGGTCCGGGCACTCGATGATGTCGAGGGGCAGGCGCGACAAACCGAGCCGGCCCCACTCCCGCTCGAGCTCGTGGGCGGCCTTGGTGTCGATGTCGAAGTGCACCGCACGCAGGTCGTCGGGTGCCAGCGTCCGCGCGTACTGCAGGGCGCGCGCGGTGGCCACGTCGAGGCGGTCGACGAGGACCACGACAACATGGCGGCGCAGGACCGGGGCCTCCGTCGCCTCCACCACGCCCGACTCGAGCATCTCGTCCTCCCGCGCGTACTGCGCGTGCAGCCGGATCAGCCCGAAGTAGAGGAGCGGCCCGACCACGAAGATCAGCCAGGCACCTTCCTTGAACTTCGCCACCGCGAAGATGAGGACGACCGCGAAGGACAAGAAGGCCGAGAACCCGTTCACGGCGACACCGCGCCGCCAGTGCCCCTGCCGCGCCGTCAGGTGGTGCTTCACCATCCCGGAGCCGGCCATGGTGAAGCCGGTGAACACGCCGATGGCGTAGAGGGCCACCAGACCGTTGACCTGTGCCTTGTACACGAGGATGAGCGCCAGCGCGACCCCCGCCAGCACCAGGATCCCGTTGGAGAACGCCAGGCGGTGGCCGCGTTTCGTCAGCTGGCGGGGCAGGAACCGGTCCCCGGCCACGAAGCTCGCCAGGTACGGGAACCCGTTGAAGCTCGTGTTGCCGCCGGTGTAGAGGATGAGCATGGTCGCCAGCTGCACGACGTAGAAGGCGAGGTGCCCGGCCGGGCTGGTGCCGAAGACCGCCTTGGCCTCCTGGGACACCACGGTCGGTGAGCCGATGGCGTACGGGACGGCGTGCGTCCACTTGGCCAGCAGCGTCACGCCGAGGACGAGGGTGCCGAGTGTGGTGCTCATGATGACGAGCGTCTGGCGGGCGTGCTTGGCCTCGGGCCGGCGGAAGCTGCTCACCCCGTTGGAGATGGCCTCGAGCCCCGTGAGCGACGACCCGCCGTTGGCGAAGGACCGCAGCAGCGAGATGAACGCCAGACCCATCAGCCAGCCGGACCCCGGTATGCCGACCTTCCCGCCGTAGAGCTCGCTCTGGGGCGGGAGCGGGATGTAGTGCAGCGTGCCCAGCGCCTCTTTGACGAAGCCCAGGATGATGACCGACCCCAGCGACAGAATGAAGAAGTAGGTGGGGATGGCGAAGTAGCTCCCCGCCTCGCGGATGCCGCGCAGGTTCCCGTAGAGGAGGAGCAGCACGACGCCGACAGTGATGGCGACGGTGTCGGTCGTGTTGGCCAGGCTGGGCACCGCACTCGTCAGCGCGGCCGTGCCCGCCGACGCCTGGACGGCCACCGTGACCGTGTAGTCGATGAGAAGGGCCACGGCGGCGATCTGCGCGACCTTCGGCCCGAAGTTGTCGCGGGCCACGACGTAGGAGCCGCCGGCCTTCGTGTAGAGCTGAATGACCTCGAGGTACGACAGGGTCACGAAGAAGAGGACGCCGAGGATGGCGAGGGTGATGGGCACCACGAGGGTGAAGGCGGCCAGGCCGACGTAGGGCACCAGCTGGGTGAGCATCTCCTCGGTGCCGTAGGCCGAGGACGAGATGCAGTCGGGCGCCAGCACGCCCAGGGCGATGGGCCGGCTCAGCCGCTCCGAGGCCAGCTGCTCGGTGACGAGCGGCGGCCCGAGCAGCTTGTTCTTCAGGCGGTAGCGCCTGGTCTCGGGGATGTCCTCACCGGCGACCCCGGGCAGAGGGCCCGGCGGCCGGGACGCGGTGGTGGGGGTCGCCACGGCCACACAGTAGAAGGAATCTCCTGCCGTTTACGCCCAGTTTTTGCAAGACCCGACGCGGCGTGTTGCACTGTGGCGTGCATGTGATCGTCGTGGGGTGTGGCCGCGTGGGGTCCGGCCTGGCAATCTCGCTCAGCGCAGAGGGCCATTCCGTCGCCGTCATGGACAAGTCGTCCCGGGCCTTCCGGCGCCTCAAGGACTGGGACGGGCCCTGCATCGTGGGTTCGGGCTTCGACCGGGACAACCTGGAGAAGGCGGGCGCACTCCACGCCAATGCACTGGCCGCGGTGACCAGCGGGGACAACACCAACATCCTCACCGTGCGCATCGCGCGGGAGACCTACAAGATCCCCAATGTGGTGGCTCGGATCTACGACCCCCGGCGGGCCGAGATCTATCAGCGCCTGGGCATCCCGACCGTGGCCACCGTCACCTGGACGATCGACCAGGTCCGGCGACGCCTGCTGCCCGACGAGGATGTCGGCGACTGGTCCGACCCGACGGGACGCCTCACCCTGATCGACCGCTCGCTCCCCGAGTCGTGGGCGGGCAGGCGGCTGTGCGACCTGGAGGAGCCCGGGCGACTCAGCCTCGTCGCGGTCACCCGCTCCGGCATCCCCCGGCTCGATGCCCGCGAGCTCGTCGGCCAGGAGGGCGACGTCCTGCACATCGCCGTCCTCGATGACGCGCTGCGCGAGCTCGACCAGGCCCTGGCCCGCGCCGACGGCAGGAGCGAGGGTGAGGACTCGTGAGGGTCGCCATCGCCGGCGCCGGGAGCGTCGGCACCGCCATCGCGTCGGACCTCCATGCCAACGGGCACGAGGTGCTGGTCTTCGAACAGGACTCCGAGCTGGTCGAGCGGCTGCGCCCGACTCTTGACGTCACCTGGGTGGCGGCCGACGCGTGCGAGGTGTCGTCGCTCGATGCCGCCGGCCTCGCCACGGTCGACGTGGTGGTCGCCGCGACCGGCGACGACGAGGACAACCTCGTGATCTCGCTGCTGGCCAAGCAGGAGTTCGCCGTCCCCCGCGTCGTCGCTCGCGTCAACCACCCCAAGAACCAGTGGCTCTTCAACGAGAGCTGGGGGGTGGACGTGTCGGTCTCCACGCCCCAGCTCCTCACCGCGCTGGTGGAGGAGGCGGTCTCGGTCGGGGCGCTCGTGCGGCTGCTCCAGTTCCAGGGCGGCCTCGCCCACCTGGTCGAGATCACGCTGGCCGAGGACTCACCGGCCAACGACACCGCGATCGCCGACCTCGACTTCCCGCGCGACGCCGTCGTCGTCGCGGTCGTCAGGGCGGATCGCCTCATCGTCCCCCGCGGCGACACGACGCTGCAGTCAGGCGACGAGGTGCTCGTGCTCGTTGTCGCCGAGGCCGAGGACGCGGTGCACGTGCTGTTCATCGCCGACCAGCAGGCCTGACCCGCAACCGGCCCGCAACCCCCGCGACAGTCCAGGTCACACGCACCGAACGTTCGCGGCCTGGTCCTCCATTTGTCACCGTTGCTAAAGGCGGGGGTCCGGACACACGTACCATTAGAGATATGGAGGCGGCCTTCTTCGACCTGGACAAGACCGTCATCGACCGCGCGTCCATCGCCGCGTTCGGGCGGCCGTTCCTCAAGGGCGGCCTCATCAACCGCCGGCTCGTGGCGCGGGCCGCCATGTCGCAGCTGATCTACCTCTACTTCGGCGCCGACGAGGAGCGGCTGGTCCGGGTGCGCGAGTCCATGCTGGCCGTGACGAAGGGCTGGGATCGCGCCCAGGTACGCCAGATCGTGCGCGAGACGATGCTCCAGACGATGGAGCCGATCATGTACGCCGAGGCGCTCGAGCTCATGGAGCTGCACCGGGCGGCCGGACATCGTGTCTACCTGGTGTCGGCCTCACCCGAGGAGATCGTGTTGCCCCTGGCGGACCTCCTCGGTGTCGACGGGGCCATCTGCTCCCGGGGCGAGGTCGACGAGCAGGGCTGCTACACGGGCCACATGGCCTTCTACGCCTACGGCGAGTCCAAGGCGACCGCCATGCGCGAGCTGGCCGAGCGCACGGGACTCGACCTGTCCTCGAGCAGCGCCTACTCGGACTCGGCCACCGATCTCCCGATGCTCGAGGCGGTCGGGCGGCCGGTGGCGGTCAACCCCGATCGCGCGCTGGCGAAGATCGCACGGGAGCGGGGCTGGGAGGTACGCAACTTCACCAAGCCGGTCCGCCTGCGGGACCGGGTCGGGCGTACGACACCGGTGGTGACGACCAGCCTCGCCGTGGCCGGCGCGGCGCTCATCTTGTGGCGGCGCGGCGTGCGCAGCCGCCACGCGCACGGGAGGCCGGCGGCCGCCTGAGCCGAGCTCGTCCCGAGCTCGTCGTGCTAGCTGTTCTGCAGGCGACGGGCGGCGATGACGCCGAGGGCGACCAGCAGGGCGAGGATGAGCAGCTTCTTCATGGACAGGGAGCCTAGGCGCCGCTAGACGGTGAGCAAATCACGCGCACCGGTGTCCGAGGACGGGTGGCGCAGCTTGGACATGGCCCGGGCCTCGATCTGGCGGATCCGCTCCCGGGTCAGGTTGAAGTGCTCGCCGACCTCTTCGAGCGTGCGGGGCTCGCCCCGGTCCAGACCGAAGCGCAGGCGCAGGATCTCGCGCTCGCGCTCGTCGAGCGGCGAGAGCAGCCGGCCGATCTCGTCGGGTAGCAACGACACCGCGGCGACCTCGAAGGGGGACTCGGCGGACCGGTCCTCGACCACGTCGCCCAGCTCGGCATCCCCGTCCTCGCGCAGCGGCTCGGACAGCGACAGCGGCTCGGCCCGGAACCGCAGGGCCTCGACGAGCTTGTCCTCGGGCATCTCGACCTCGATACCGAGCTCGACCAGGGTGGCG
>JBEKVF010000225.1:0-6542 GCA_049514295.1 Acidimicrobiales bacterium | reverse complement strand
AAGCCGCTCGTCCGCGACTGAGCCGTCGGAGCAGAGTCCGTACGACCCCACAGCGCGCTCGCCTCCTCGTAGGGCGTGGCGCACGGAGGGCCGTCGGCCACCCATACCCGCGGCGGCCCGTCGCCGGCGGGGACGCGCACGATGCACGAGGATCGCGTCCCGAACGAGTCGAGGTGCACGCAGGTCGCCGCGTTGGGGCGCTCGTCGCCCTCGGGGATCCTGTGGTCGACCAGGACGCGCCGGAAGGCGGCGACCACGTCGTCGCCCTGGGTCGGGCTGCCGAGCGCCGCCCGCACGAGCTCAACCTTGCGCGAGGGCTCCCCGAGCGCTCGGTTCTCCAGCACGTGGATCCCCGGCGGGAGCGCGATGGCGGCCGGGTCGGCCAGCCCGGTGAAGTCGACGAAGAAGAGCGACGTGCGGTCGCCCACGAGCAGCCACGAACCGTTGTAGTCCTCGGGCCGGTACGCCCGCAGCAACTCGTCGACCGCTGCGGCGGCTGTTTCGTGACGGGCGAGGGCGAGGGGCAGTTCGCCGCGCGACCTCTTGGACGGGTCCTTGGCGTCGCCCAGCGGTTGGTTGGTCAGCCCCGCGCAGACGCCGTGCTCGTTGACGGCGAGCCACGTGCCACCCGAGAGCTCGTCGCGCCCGCCGAGGATCCGGGGCGGACCCTGGTCGAGCACGGTGATCGGGATCGCCGGCCGTTCCAGGACTTCGTCGCGGTTGGCGCCGACGATCAGGGGCTCATCGGGCACCAGCCGCGTCGCGACGACGAGGAGGCACACGAGGGGTCACCCTACCGAGGCCCCGGGTGCCCTCGTCCGCTGCACGTTCGCCGATGCACCCCCCGTGGAGGGGTGCGGACTACCGTTTTGACATGCGAACCCGCGTCGTGGCCATGACCGTCGGCGTGGGCCTCGGGGCCCTCGTCCTGGTACCGGCGCTGCCGGCGTCGGGACGGGCGGTCTCCCCGCTCAACCTCAAGGCGCTGACGAACAGCATCAACCGCTCGAAGAATCTGACGTACCTGGCCCAGTACACCTCGGTCAGCGACGGGCAGAAGACGACGGTGACGATCGCCCAGTCGCCCCCCAAGTCGAACTTCTCGACGTCGACCGGCAGTGTGATCAACAACGGGAAGACGACGTACTACTGCTCGACGAACTCGGCCTCGACCGGCAACTCCGGGAATTCCGGCTCGACTTCGAACTCGAGCAATTCCGGCAATTCCGGCAATTCCGGCGCATCCACGACCACGAGCACGATCTCGTGCAAGAGATCCATGCAGTGCCTCTCGGTCAAGGGCTCCAACCCGCTCCTTGGGCTGGAGGACATCTTCAGCCCGACGGTCGCGCTCGGTGCACTGGCCGAGGCCAAGGAGGGAATCGTCTCGAGGCTCCTCGGCATCAAGGTGTCGTCCTCCTCCGGGACGTTCGCCGGGCAACCCTCCACGTGCGTCACCGTGACGGTGCGCGCCAAGGGTGGCAAGTACTGCGTCACCAAGCAGGGGCTCCTGTCGTACTCGGGCTCGTCGTCGTCCAGCTACTTCGAGTTGACGAAGTACTCGTCCAAGCCACCCGCCAGCCTGTTCAGCCTCCCCACGGGGGCCACCACCGAGACGCTGCCGGGGGGCACCTCCATCCCGTAGGCCGCGCGTGCCCGGGCCGTGGCAAGAGAGCGACGTCCCGCGCGGCGCCGCTTACGACCGCCGCTTCGACGAGCTGGCCTCCGCCGGCGTGGACGTGCATGGCGAGGCGGCGCTGGTCGACTCGTACGGCCCGGGCTCGGTCCTCGATGCGGGCTGCGGCACCGGCCGCGTCGCCATGGAGCTCAGCCGGCGCGGCCATGCGGTCCTCGGCGTCGACGTCGATCCGGCCATGCTCGAGGCGGCGCGCTCGAAGGCGCCCGGCCTGTCCTGGGTCGAAGGGGACCTGACCGACCCCGACCTCGAGCTCGGGCGCACCTTCGACATCGTGGTCATGGCCGGCAACGTGCTCATCTTCGTCCCTCCCGCCACTGAGGGCCGGGCGATCGCCAATGCGGCGCGCTGGCTGGTGCCCGGGGGACGGCTCGTCACGGGGTACTCCGTCCGCCCCGGAGGATTCGGCCCGCCCGAGCACGATGCCCTCGCGACCCGCTCCGGCCTCGTGCTCGAGGACCGCTGGTCGACCTGGGACCGCCGGCCCTTCGCACCGCCGGGGAGCTACGTCGTGTCGGTCCACCGTCGGGACGGGTGAGCATCCGCCTGGAACAACACTCACGCAACGGAGACGGGGGAGAGTGGGGTCTTGATGCACCGAACATGCAGCCGAACCCGCCTTCGTTAGGCTTATACCCCATGGGAACAGAGGAGCTAGATCCGATAGATCACCACATAATCGAGCTGCTGTCGCACAATGCCCGACGGACGATGGCCGACATCGGCGAGCAGGTCTCGCTGTCCGCCTCAGCGGTCACGCGGCGTATCGAGCGGCTGGAGCGCACGGGTGTGATCGCCGGCTACACGGTCGTGGTCGACCACCGCAAGGCAGGCCGTCCGATCCAGGCCTTCACGGAGGTGCGCTTCGCCGGCACCGCCGACCTCCAGGAGATCAAGGAGACGGCCATGCAGCTCTCCGAGGTGCAGGCCGTGTTCACCACGGCGGGCGACCCCGACGCGCTCGTGTGGCTCCAGGTACCGGACGTCGAGCGCCTGGGGCAGGTGATCGAGCAGCTGCGCCGCCGCGGCCGGGTCACCGGTACCAAGACCCTCATCGTCCTCGACACGTGGTCGCGTCACCGGGCCCTCGAGGCGAGCGGCCTCCCGGTCACCAAGTAGTGCGAGAGCGGCGGGCGGGACCGTTCGTGGCGGCGCTGACCGTCGCCGCGCTCTCCTTGCTCGTCGCCGGCTGCAGCAAGAGCCCCGGCGGCTCGAGCTCGGCGACCACCACGACCGCGCACACGACAACACCCACGACGACGGCGGCTGCGGGCAGCTGGTCCAAGCCGATCCGCATTGCGTCGGGTGCCAACCTGTCCGTCGTCTCGTGTCCCGCGCCCGGCGCCTGCCTGGCCGGGTCCGTGACCGGTCAGACCTACAGGCTCTACTTCGACAAGGTCGCCGCACTGGGCCCCGCCGTGCCGTCTCCCTCACCCCAGGGTGTGTCGTACCTCTCGTGCGCCGCCGCCAGCTTCTGCGCCGCCGCGCCGAACCTGAACCAGGTCGCGTTGTTCAACGGGTCGGCGTGGCAGCCCCCGGCGACCATCCCCTCTGCCCAGGGCATCACCGCCATCGGCTGCACCGGACCCAGCTTCTGCATCACGATCGACGGTGAGGGAAATTCCTTCGTGTTCGACGGCTCGGGCTGGTCGGGCAACGTGGGGGCGTGGGGGGCCGCCAACCAGATCTCGTGCGTGTCCCCGGCCTTCTGTGTCGCAGCCGAGGGCGGTCCCTCGGTGTGGAACGGCCACACCTGGACCCAGCCCAGCGACGCCGACACCCAGGGGCAGCTCAACTCGGTCTCCTGCGCGACCACGTCGTTCTGCGTCCTGGTCGACAGCAGCGGCAGCGTGCTGACCTGGAACGGCCTGGGGTTCACGGCGCCGGCGCCGATCGCCACCGAGCCACCCGTCACCGGCACCGACGCGTCCGGGCTCACCGCCGTCTCCTGCCCCACGACGACGTTCTGCCGCGCCGTCGACTCCATCGGGCGGGTCTTCGGCTGGAACGGCACGACGTGGAGCGCCGGGACCCTCATCGACAACGGCCACGCCCTCACGAGCATCTCGTGCCCGACCACCACCTACTGCGTGGCGGTCGACCGGTCCGGCAACGCCTTCGTCTCGGGGTAGCGGGAGCGGGTAGCCGGGTCGGCTACCACGCCGCCAGCACGGGCGCGTCGCTCCGCCCGATGATCCATGACAGGAGCCGGCCCGGGTCGGTCCTCTCAGCCAGTCGCGCCAGCTCCCGCGGCAGCCAGGCGGCGACGAGCTCGGGCGGGAGCGGAACCGGCGCGAGGCCGAGGTCGCCGTGGTGGACCACCACCTCGCGCCAGCGGGACAGGATCGCGTCCCGGGAACTCTCGACCACGCCCCGCGACGTGCGGGACGGGGCGTCCCAGGCTTCCGTGGGGAGACCGGCCATCACCCCCGTGACCGCCGCCGAGGTCCGGCGGACGTCCGCCACCAGCTCCGCCGCCGGCCGGGCTGCGCCGGCCTCGATGTCCGCCTTCCGCTGCCCCAGGCCGCCCGGATACTGGTCGCGCGGTTCACCCCGCGCCGCACCCTCGAGCCGCCACACGACGCTGTCGGCGTTGCGGGCGATGTGAGTGAGCACGTGGCCCACGCTCCAGCCGGCCAGCAGGCTGGGCCGATGCGCCGCCGCGTCGTCCAGGCCGACGAGCGCGGTATCCAATCCCGCCTGTGCCGCCACGCAGCCGGCGACCCATTCGGTGGGCGGGCCGCCGTCGGTCATTTGGCGGGGATGGCGGACTGCCCGTCGAGCATGTCGGCCATGACGGCTCGGATGAACTCATCCGCCTCGTCGGTCATGCCGCCGGCCACGCCGCCGTAGATGGCCCCGCTCTTCGGCGCCTCGTCGGCGTGCTCCTTGGCGTAGGCCACCGCATCCGCCAGGTCGGCCGTGAACTCCTCCACCACCTGGGGCTGGGTCTGCGGCCTGGTCACCGCCATGTGGAGCGCGTTGGGGTACTGCTGCCCGTTGAAGCGCCATCCCCTCGTCCGCATGAAGTCGTTCACGTGGTAGACGTCGAACTCGTCGGAGGTGAAGGAGAAGAGGAAGGTCGGCCGCCCGACGAGGCGGAGCTCGGGGCACCATGGAGGCCCAGGTGGCGGCGATGAGGCCGCCCGAGCGCGAGCCCTCCATGCCGGGCGAGGTGTACTTCCCGCCGCTCCAGTCGGTCAGGTAGAAGTACTGCGCGTTGCGCAGCGCCTTGGAGCGGAAGCTCACGACGGAGGATCCCTTGAAGGCGTACCCGTACTTGTGGGTGTCGGCCGACATGGAGGTGACGCCCGGCACCGAGTAGTCGAACGCCGGGATGTCGTAGCCCAGCTCGCGACCGAAGGGGAGGATGAACCCGCCGAGGCAGCTATCGATGTGCAGCCCGATGCCGCGCTCGAGCGCGAGGTCGGACAGGTCCGAGATTGGGTCGACGGTGCCGTAGCCGTAGTTGCACGCCGAGCCGATGAGGGCGACCGTCTGGTCGTCGGTGTGGTCGCGCACCCAGTCCACGTCGACCTGGGTCGTGACCGGGTCGACCGGCGCCCGCCGCAGCTCGACCCCGAAGAGGTGGCACGCCTTGTCGAAGGCGGGATGCGCGGTCTCGGGCTTGATCACGTTGGGGCGGGTCACACCGCGCTCTTGGGCCGCGTGCTCGCGGTAGGCCAGGATCGCGTGCAGAATGCTCCCTGTCCCGCCGGTGGTCACCAGGCCGCACGGGTCGTCACCGGCCGCCACCGCCGCGTCGCCGGAATGCAGGCCGAGCGTCATGGCGATGATCTCCGCCTCGAACTTGGTGGCGCTGGGGCACATGTCGCGTTGCAGGACGTTCACGTGGGCGAAGAGGCCGAAGGCCTCGTTCATGAATCGGTAGTGGTCGTGGTCCCCGCAGTACATCGTGCCGGAGCACTTGCCGGTCTCCCAGAACGAGTCCTCCTCGGTGGCCATGGTGTGGAGCTCCGCCAGCACGTCCTCCCGGCTGGTGCCCTGTTCCGGCAGCGCGTGGTGGATGGTGAAGCGGTCGGCATAGGGGTAGTCGCTCATGGGTGCGGGCCTCCTTCGGGCGGGTGGCACGGGACGCCGGCCGCCAGGGCGGCCTCGACTCCCGGACTCGAGACTATTCAATTCGGTCAGTCTGGCGGAGCGGCCGGTGGGCGATGATGTCGCGGTGCCACGTCCACCCGTCCTGACCTCGCTGCACGGGTACCAGCGTTCCTGGGCCAGCGCGGACCTGGTGGCCGGGCTGACCCTCCTCGTCATCGCCGTCCCCGAGCAGCTGGCGACCTCGCGGCTGGCGGGCATGCCGCCCATCACCGGCTTCTACGCCTTCGTGGCCGGGACGGTGCTCTTCGCTCTCCTGGGCTCCAACCCGCAGATGTCGGTGGGGGCGGACTCGACGATCGCACCGTTGTTCGCAGCCGGGGTGTCCGCACTCGCCCTGACCGGATCGGCCCACTACGTCGACCTGGTGGGGATCCTCGCGGTGATGGTCGGGCTCATCGTGATGCTCGTGAGCATCCTGCGCCTCGGGTGGATGGCCGAGTTCCTCTCGACCCCCATCGTCACCGGCTTCATGTCCGGTGTGGCCGTCATCATCATCGCCCACCAGCTACCCGATTTCTTCGGCCTGCCCCCGACCGGCGGCTCCAACCAGCACCACGTGGGTTACGTGCTTACCCATCTCAACGAGGTGAACGGGTGGTCGCTCGCCATCGGCGTCGGTGTCCTGGCCATCATGCTCGTCAGCGCGCGCCTCGACCGCCGGATCCCGGCCGCGCTGATCGGCCTGGTCGGCTCCACGGCCCTCGTCGCTGCCCTCGACCTCCAG
>JBEKVF010000224.1:0-5025 GCA_049514295.1 Acidimicrobiales bacterium | reverse complement strand
CGCGCTACGGGCACTCCGCCGACCCCCATCAAGAGAAGCCCCCGAACCGCTTCGGTGCGTTCGTCCTGCGCTGCCTCGGGATGAAGCCGAAGCCCTAGCGGAGTCGGCCCCGGGATTTCGCCCGCTGTGAGGTCGCCGGCAAGGTTCGCGGCAAGGAGCCGTCCCCACGCTGCGTCGCGCCCCTCAGAACGAGGGACCGACGAAAGCGAGGAATCAGATGGCCAACACAACGACGATCACCGGGAACCTCACCCGCGAGCCGGAGATCCGCTACACGCGGGAGGGTCAGGCGACGGCCCAGCTGGGGGTCGCCGTCAACCGCCGCTGGCAGGACCGGACGACCCAGGAGTGGCAGGAGTCGACGTCATTCTTCGACGTGATCTGCTGGCGGGACCTGGCCGAGAACGTGGCGCTCACCCTGACCAAGGGCATGCGGGTCGTGGTCACGGGCCGGCTGGAGCAGCGCACCTGGGAGACCGAGGAGGGCGAGCACCGGTCGAAGGTCGAGATCACGGCGGACGAGGTCGGCCCCAGCCTCCGCTTCGCCACGGCCGACGTACAGCGGGTGGAGCGCCGGGGCGTGGTCGCGCAGACCGACGCCGACGCCGACGGCGGGGCTGCGGCCGACGCGTTGCCGGTGGAGGCGTGAGTGTCGCCCTGGTTGATCGTCACCGCGGGGTGGCCGGCGGCCACAGCCGCCGCGGCGGTCCTGCTGGCACGCGCGAGCGCGCACCCGGCGACCGACGCGATCGTGGCGACGTCGGCGCTGGCACTCGTGGGCGGGGCGCTGCTCGGGCGCCGGGCCCGGCAGCGACCGGGCCGCCGATCGACTTCCTGAGGGACGAGGTCGTCGAGATCTGTGGCGCTCTCGCGCTGGGCGGCTCGCTGCTCCGCCGCCTCGGGCTCTGCGCCGAGGCGGCGCGCCTCGAGGTGCTGTTCGGCGCCGTCGAGGCGCGACTGGCCGAGGCTCAGCTCCCGGTCGGGCTCCCCCCGGTGCCGGGCTCGTAGGTGAGCGAGAGCGAGTTGACGCAGTAGCGCTGCCCGGTGTCGGTGGGGCCGTCGGGGAAGACGTGTCCCAGGTGACCGCCGCACCGGGCGCACACGATCTCGGTCCGGGTCATGCCGAAGCCGCGGTCGGACCGCTGCGTGATGGTCCCGGCCGAACGGGCCCGGTCGAAGCTGGGCCAGCCGGTCCCGGACTCGAACTTCGCGTCGGTGTCGAACAGCTCGGCACCGCAGCCGGCGCAATGGAAGACGCCTTCGCCGTCCACATGGAGCAGCTCCCCGGACCAGGGGGGCTCGGTGCCGGCCCGGCGCAGCACCGCGTAGCGGTCGCGCGGCAGCTGCTCCCGCCACTCCTCGTCCGTCTTGGTCACCTCGTAGGCCGTCTCGTCGTGCTTCTTGCGCGTGAACATGCCGCACCTCTCTCCCGGAGCTCGGGCCGGTCTGGGCTCAGAAGTATTCCGCCTCCGCGCCAACGGAGGCGTACGTCGCCTTGACGATCCGCCGCGCCCTGGGGTCACCGAGCACGCCCTCGGCCATCTTGTTCATGACGTAGCCGACCGCCAGGCCGTGCTCGGGGTCGGCGAAGCCGTAGGAGCCCCCGGCCCCGGAGTGTCCGAAGGAGCCCTCCGCGCCGAAGGGGGCGGCGGGGCTGGCGCGCCAGAAGCCGAGGCCGATCTTCTGCTTCAGGGGGAGGCCCACCGAGGCGAAGACCTGGTCCGCCCCTCTGGTGAGCACGGTGCGGGCCCGCTCGACGTGATCCCGGTCCAGCAGGGGCTCGGGCGGCCCGCCCTCGACGGTCCCGACGAGGCCCGCGTACAGGCGGGAAAGCGACACGGCGTTCGTGATGCCGTTGCCCCCGGGGACCTCGGCGGCGTGCCATGCGGGGCGGTTCATCCAGACCCGGTCCCGGAAGGCGCCACCCATGTTGAGGGCGCGGGCCAGCAGCGTGGAGGAGTAGCCGGTGTTGCCCTGGGCGGGCCCCGCGATGGGCGCGGCGACGATCGGGGAGACCCGGGGCTCGAGATGCGCGGGGAGCCCGATGAAGAACTCGAGGCCGAGCGGACGCACCACCTCCTCGGCGAAGAACGTCCCGAGCGAACGCCCGCTGACGCGTCGCACTATCTCACCCACGAGATAGCCGTAGGTCAGCGCGTGGTAGCCGTGCGCCGTCCCCGGCTCCCAGAATGGTGCCTGGTCGGCCAGCGCGTCAGCGACCGGGTCCCAGGCCTGCACCTCCTCGGGAGTGAGGGTGCGGTCGATGGCCGGTAGCCCCGCCTGGTGTGACAGCAGGTAGCGGACCGGCAGCGTCTCCTTGCCGGCCCGGGCGAACTCGGGCCAGTGCTCGGCGACCGGCGCGTCGAGGTCGAGCAGGCCGCGCTGGGCGAGGAGGTTGGCGCAGGCGGCGGTGGCGCCCTTGGTCGAGGAGAACACGAGCTGCAGCGCGTCGGGGCCGTAGGGCCGCGTGCCGTCGGGGTCGAACGAGCCCCCACAGATGTCGACGACCTTGTGACCGTGCAGGTGTACGCACAGGGCCGCGCCGACCTCGCGGCCAGCCTCGAAGTTGTGCGCGAACGCGTCCCGGACTGCCTCGAAGCCGGGCTCCACGAGACCGGTCACGGTGGTTGCGGGAGTGGTGCTCAACGATCAGGCCGCCAGCCGGACCGCTGCGCTGCCCATGAGGAAGAGGAAGTTGTCGGCGTAGAACTGCCGCCGCACGTCCTCGGTCGCGTCGCCGAGCGAGGCCTCGAAGCGCTCCAGCGGCTTGCGGCCGCCTTCGACGTGGGGGTAGTCGGACGAGAAAAGCACGAGGTCGGGCCCGGCCTGGGCCACGATCCAGCCCACATCCTCCGTCGGGTACGGGGTGAAGCGGACCTGCCGGTGCACGTAGTCACTGGGTCGCAGCGAGAGCGCCTGCAGCCGTTCTTCGTGGCGATGGAAGGCATCGAAGGCGGACTCCATCTGTCGCAGCCAGGACGGCACCCAGATGGCGCCCTGCTCGATCACGCCGATGTGCAGGTCGGGGAACCTCTCGAGGACCCCGTCGAAGATCAGCGTCGCGAGCGTCTGGGCCGGAGGGACGGGGATGCCCATGTAGTCCACCGAGCGGAAGTTCTCCTCGCCGCCGTGGAAGTCGGGCGGGACCGGCTTGCCGTTGACGAAGTATTTGGGGTCGATGAGGGTGCCGGTGCCGCCGACGTGGAAGACGACGGGGATGCCCGCCTCTTCCGCCTGGGCCCAGACGCCGAACAGGTCGCGGTGGCTGGGCGAGAAGCGCGGCGGGCAACCCGACGCGACGAGGAGCGCCGCGGCGCCCTGGTCGAGTGCGTCGCGAGTGGCCGCGACCGCCTGCTCAGGCTCGACCAGGGGGACGTAGAGCGAGGGCAGGAGGCGCGGGTCGACCGAGCAGAATTCGAGCATGCCCCGGTTATGGGCACGCGCGGCGGCGTAGGCCAGCGCGGGGTCGGCCCCGTGCTCCAGGTCGTGCAGGCGGCCGTTGTGGAACGTGTTGAAGACGAGCTGGCTCGAGAAGCCGAGCAGGTCCAGGGCACGGGGGCGGTCCTCGGCAATGAAGGACCCGGTGGCGGCGAAGTTCTTGCGCGCCATGATCTCGGCCTCCTCGTCGGCCCGGTACTCGGCCGACGCGTGCCGGGCGCGCAGCTTGTCGAAGGAGGCCAGGAGGTCGCGCTGCTGGTCTGCGGGGTCGCCGGTCTGGCGCAGCTCGTTGCCGCCCGGGTAGCTCAGCACCGGGAGGCGGTCCCGGAAGGCCGCCTCGGCGTGGTCGCGCAGCCAGGTCGGCGTCTCCATGATGTGGGCGTCCGCATCGTGGACGACCCGCTCTTCGGAGTAGGGCATGGTCACCCCCCTTTCGCGCACCGTTCCTGCCACGGTGCGCTCACGAGTATTCCAGGAGCGGGCCCGGTGCTGCTGGTCGCGGGCGCACGCCCACGTCCATCGGGCGGCCACGGGTGCCGCCCTACGATGCCGGCCATGGGAGAGGAGCTGATCGCCGGGCTGCTGGAGGAGGTGGGGCTGCCGGGCGGGGTGGCCGAGCGGGTGGCCGTCGTCGGCGACGATCGGCCCTTCGCCACCCCGTTCCCCGTCGTGGAGTGTGCCGCCTCGGCCCTGGGCTCGGTCGGTGCGGTGGCGTCACTGCTGTGGGAGGAGCGTACGGGGGAGGCGCAAGCGGTCACGGTCGACCGGGGCCACGCGGGCGCGTCCCTCGTCGGGTTCCTGCTCCAGAAGTTGGATGGGGACGAGGTGCCGATCGCTCCGGGCAGCCTGGAGCGCCCGCTCGTGCGGCTGTACCGCTGCCGTGACGGCAGGTGGGTCCACCTGCACGGCGCGTTCCCGCACCTGGCCGCTCTGACCTGTGACGTCCTCGGCTGCAGCGTGGAGAGCCCGGCCGACCTCGTGGCCGAGAGGGTCGCCCTCTGGGACGGGCAGGCGCTCGAGGACGCCCTGGCGGAGGCGGGAGCGTGCGGGGCCATGGCCCGTACCACCGGAGAGTGGGCGGCGCACCCACAGGCGGCCGCCATCGCCCCGCTGGGCCGGGTCAGCATCGAGAAGATCGGGGAGAGCGCGCCCGAGGCGCCCCGCGGCACCCGCCGCCCGCTCGACGGGGTGCGGGTGCTCGACCTGAGCCGCCTGCTGGCCGGACCGACCAACGGCCGCACCCTGGCCGAGCACGGGGCAGAGGTGCTGCTCGTCAACTCGCCCCGGCTCGACAACATCCCCCTGTTCGTCATGGACACCAGCCACGGCAAGCGGTCCTGCTGCATCGAGCTCGACGACCCCGACGGGGTGGCGACGCTGCGCGGTCTGGCGGCGGGCGCCGACGTCTTCACCCAGGGCTACCGCGGCGGGGCACTGGCGCGTCGCGGCTTCGGGCCCGATGCCCTCGCGGAGCTCCGCCCCGGCATCGTGGTGGTGACCATCAACTGCTACGGCGACGCCGGACCGTGGCGCCTGCGCCCGGGCTGGGAGCAGATGGCCCAGACGGTCTCGGGCATCGTGGTCGGG
>JBEKVF010000223.1:0-5046 GCA_049514295.1 Acidimicrobiales bacterium | reverse complement strand
CGTTCGGGTTGAGGGTCGAAGCGCGACATCAGCGCGGCGTCACCGTCGTCGGAAGCGCCGCGAACCCGCGCACGTTGATGGAGTGGACCCGCTGCAAGCCGGCCGGGTTCACGTCGAAGGACTTCACACGCGCCAGCACCTCGGTCAGCGCGACGCGCGCCTCCATGCGGGCCAGGGCGGCCCCCATGCAGAAGTGGCGCCCGCTGCCGAAGCTGATCAGGTCCTGCGTCCTGCGGTCGAGGTCGTAGGACTCCGGGTGCTCGAAGACGGCCTCGTCGCGGTTGGCCGACCCGATGAGGAGCAGCACGCGCTGCCCGGAGGGGATGTCGGTCCCCTGGACGCGCACCGGCTGGCGCGTGACCCGGACCAGCATCTGGGTCGAGGTGTCGTAGCGCAGCGTCTCCTCCACCCAGTCGGGCACCCGGCCGGGGTCAGCCAGCGGCTTGGCCAGCTGGTCCGGGTGGCGCCAGCCCCAGTACCAGGCGTTGCCCAGCAGCTTGGTGGTGGTCTCGTTGCCGGCCACCACGAGCAGGAAGAGGAAGCCGATGACCTCCTCGTCGCTCAGGCGGTCCCCGTCGATCTCGGCCTGCAGGAGCGACCACGTCAGGTCGTCGCGCTCGTTGCGGCGGCGGTCGGCCACCATCTCGGCGTAGTAACCGGCCAGGGTGAGCGCCGCCTCCAGGCCCTTGGGAGGGACGTCGTTCATCCCCTCCTCGCGGTGCACGAGGAGGTCCGCCAGGCGCCGCACCTCGGCCCGGTCCGACGGAGGGACGCCGACCAGCTCGGAGATCACGTCCATGGGGAGGCGCCCGGCGAAGTCCGCGATGAAGTCGAAGGTGCCCGCCTCGAGTGCGGACGTCAGGTGGGCGGCGGCCAGCTCCCGGATGCCGTCCTCCATGGCGGCCACTCGCCGCGGGGTGAAGCTCTTGCCCACGATGGAGCGCATGCGGGTGTGGCGCGGCGGGTCCATGGCGAGGAACGACGCGGCGCGGTGGGCGTCGGGGCCGAAGGCGGCCGGGTCGAGGCTGACGCCGTAGGCGTTCGAGTAGTGGTCGACGTCGCGGAAAGCGGCCAGGACGTCGGCGTGGCGCGCGTAGGCGAAGAAGTCGAGCTCCTCGTTGTAGAACACCGGCGCCTCCGCCCGCAGGCGTGTGTAGGTCGGGTACGGGTCCTCGTGGATGGCGTAGTCGTAGGGGCTGTAGGCCAATGGCGCGACGGTCGTCACCGTGCGCCGCCCGTCATGAGGGCGGTGGCCTCGCCCATGAGCGCCGGGACCGCGTCGAACGAAAGGTGGCCCATGCCCGCGCTGAGCAGGGCGCCCGTATAGGTGACCTGGAGCACGCCCAGGACCGCGGGGTCGGCGCCGCTGCCCAGCGCGGCCGCCAGGCGGCGCCCGATCTCCGTCCCGAGGCGCGCACGCACGCGTTTGACGTCGGGGCCGTCGCCGAGGAGCGCGGTCGTGCAGGCGGCCACCGCCGGTGACCCCATGGACCCGAACCCCATGGTGCGGGCGGTGTCGGCCACCCGCTCGGGCAGGGCCAGGCTGAGGTCGACCAGGTGCGGCGACGACCGCGCGCGGCGCCACAGCACCTCGGCCAACAGGTGGTCCTTGCCCGAGAAGTAGGTGTAGGCGGTGGCCGGCGCCACACCCGCCCGCTTGGCGATGGTGCGCACCGAAATGTCCGCGTAGGGCCGCGCCTCGGCCTCCTCGGCCGCCGCGGCCACCAGGCGCTCCATGACCTCGGCCTGGCGCTCGGAGAGGTGGCGCCGCTCCGGCTGCTCCGCGGTGTCGACGGCCGTGGCCGCCTCGAGTGGGTCGAACACCCTCACGCCTCCGGCGCCGCGGGGACGTGCGGCGTGCCGTCCTTCATGTTGGGGAAGGCGAAGGTGGCCGCCGTCGTCATGCGCGTGCTCTTGGTGATGTCCGTCTCGGGCAGCGTCTCGGTGGCGTCCTCGATCACGATCTCCCAGCGGCAGTGCGGCACCCGGTCGGTCGGGGCCCGCGGCGGCCGGTGGACGTGGCGGATGTGCGCCTTGGGGTTGACCGCCTGGGCCGTGACGTCGAAGGTGCCGTCCTCAATGTGGTGGCACATGTTGGTCACCATCGCGTCGCCGAAGGGCTCCGCGTCCATGAGCGCGCCGCAGTAGGCCAGCTCGAAATAGCCGTGCGTCTCGTCGACCAGCTCGTAGTGCACATCCATGTAGTGGTGGGGGAAGCCGGGGTCGAGCTGGAGCACCTTGAAGATGGCGGAGACCCCGTCGCCCTCGACGTTCATGATCTGGCGCAGCCGATCGCCGTAGACCGGGCTCGCACCGGCCCACTCCTCGATCGCCAGCTCCTTCACGGCCTCGGCCCCGTAGCGCAGGCCGATGGCGGCGCACATGGACCGGTCCAGCAGGTGGACGATCAGCCCGTACTCGCGCACGAGCCTGACCAGGGCCTCCCTGGAGAGGTCCTCGTAGTCGAAGCCCGGGTCGAACTCGCCCGAGTAGTCGTTGCGCTCGTTCATGGGTTCGGACTCTAGTTCTGACACTTGTCCAGATGGAGTGGTGGCTGTGACCGCGCCTTCGGGACCTGGGTAGGGTCGGGCCCGCACAGAGAGGTCGGCCGGCCGATGTGGGACAAGGAGCGCACGTGAGCACGCCAGAAGACCGCCGCGCCGCGGGCATGGCCAAGATGCAGGAGGTCTACGGGTTCACCGTCGACCCCGCCAGCCTCCCGGGTCGCTACACGGACATCACCGTCGACCACCTGTTCGGGACGGTGTGGACCGACGACACGCTCGAACTCCGCCAGCGGCGCCTGCTCACCATCGGGGTGCTGGCCGCGCAGGACAAGGCGGATCTGCTCGAGGTCCAGTTCGATGCCGCGCTCGAGCGCGGCGAGCTGACACCCGAGCAGATCCGCGAGGTCGTGGTCCACCTGACGCACTACGTCGGATGGCCCATCTCCACCGGCATCAACGGCGCGGCGGAAAAGGTCATCCGCCGCCGGGCCGAGGCGACCGCGGCCGGCGAGGGCCCGTGAGCCGGGTCGAGACCGAGGACCCCGCCGCGGGCGTCCGCGTGGTCGCCTTCAACCGGCCCGAGGTGCGCAACGCCTTCGACACCGCGATGTACCAGGGGGTGACCGCCGCGCTGCGTGCCGCCGATGCCGACGAGGCGGTCGGCGCCGTCGTCCTGACCGGGCGCGGCAGCGCCTTCACCTCGGGCCAGGACCTGGCCGAGATGGCCGCCATCGCCTCCGGCACCGCCGTCGAGGGCTCCGGGCAGGGCTTCATGGAGTTCCTCGACTGCATCGGCGACATCTCCGTCCCGCTGCTCGCCGCGGTCAACGGGGTGGCGGTCGGGCTCGGCTTCACCATGCTGGCCCACTGCGACCTCGTCCTGGTCGACGCCGGCGCGCGCCTGCGCGTGCCGTTCGCCGAGCTGGGCGTGCCGGCCGAGGCGGCGAGCAGCTTCCTGTTCCCCGCCGCCATGGGCTGGCAGCAGGCGGCACGGATCATGCTCACCTCCGACTGGGTGGCGGCCGAGGACCTGGTCGGCCTCGGCCTGGCCCTGCAGGTCTGCGCGGCGGGGACGGTCCTCGACGAGACGGTCACCCTGGCGGCGCGCATCGCCGCCCACCCCCGCACCGCCACCCGCGCCATCACGTCGCTCATGCGGGCGGCCCGGCGCGACGCGGTGGTGGAAGCCAACCGGCGCGAGCAGGCCGCCTTCGCCTCGCTGCTCGGCACTGCGGTGGGCGGCGGCGCCCTGGCCGAATTCGCAGCCAGGGCCACAGACCGGTCCTGACCGTGCGCCTAGGCATCACCGCCGCCCTGACCGACCGCGACGCGACGCCCGCCGCGCTGGCCGTGGCGGTCGAGGAGCTCGGGTTCGACTCGCTCTACCTGCCCGAGCACACCCATCTGCCCGTGCGCGAAGACGTCCCGCCGGCCCTCGTCGAGGGCGTGCGCCTCGACGACTACAAGCGCTGCCTCGACCCGCTCGTGGCCCTGTCCACCGCCGCCGCGGTGACGACCCGCATCGGGCTCGGCACGGGCATCCTGCTGGTTGCGCAGCACGACCCCATCGTCCTCGCCAAGCAGGTCGCCACCCTCGACCACCTCTCGGGTGGGCGCGTCACGCTCGGCGTCGGCTTCGGATGGAACCGCGCCGAGGCCGAGGACCACGGCGTCGACTTCGCGCGCCGCCACGCCGTGGTGCGCGAGCACCTGGCCGCCATGGAGGCCATCTGGTCGCGCGAGCAGTCCGAGTACCACGGCGAGTTCGTCGACTTCAACCCGACCTGGTCCTGGCCCAAGCCGCTGCAGCAGCCGCGCGTCCGCGTGCTCGTCGGCGGCGGTGCCGGCGATGCGGTCCTCTCGGCCGTCGCCGAATGCGCCGACGGCTGGATCCCCATCGGCGGCCGAGGCCTGGGCGAGGCCGTCCCGCGCCTGCGCGCGCTCGCCGAGGCGGCGGGGCGGGACCCGGCCCGGCTCGACGTCGTCCCCTTCGGCACCATCGCCGGCAAGGGCAAGCTCGAGCACTACGTCGGCCTGGGCGTCACCGAGGTGGTGCTGCGCATCCGGGCCGGCGACCCGGCGTCCATGCGGGCCGAGCTCGAGTCGCTGGCACCGCTGGTCCCCTTCGCGGCCACACTGGTGCAACCATGACCGACGTGACCCACCTCCGCGACGACACGACCCCCCGGCTCGGGAGTACCAGGCCGCTCCCGAGGATCATCAGCGTCGACGACCACATCGTCGAGCCACCCCACCTCTGGGACACCTGGCTGCCGGCCCGCTACCGCGACCGCGGCCCGAAGGCAGAGCGGCGCGGCATCGGCGACATGGAGCACATCGGCGGCGGCACCTACCGGCAGACCTTCGACCCCGACGGGGCCCCGGCGGACTGCTGGGTCTACGAGGACCTCGTCTACATCAACAAGCGCCACGTCGCCGCCGTCGGTTTCGACCGCGACGACATGACGATGTCACCGATCACCTACGACGAGATGCGCCCCGGGTGCTACGAGCCGAAGGCCCGCATCGCCGACAACGA
>JBEKVF010000222.1:0-5080 GCA_049514295.1 Acidimicrobiales bacterium | reverse complement strand
AGAAGGTCGAGGTCCTCGAGACGCTCGACGTCGAGGCGCGCCTGCGCCTCGTGCTCGGCTGGTCGCGCGACACGCTGGCCGACCTCACCCTGCGGGAGAAGATCAAGACCGACGTCGAGGAGGGCATGGAGAAGACGCAGCGCGAGTTCCTGCTGCGCCGCCAGCTCGACGCCATCCGCAAGGAGCTGGGCCAGATCAGTGGTGACGGCGACGACGCCGACCCCGACGACTACCGGGCGAAGCTCGAGGCGCGCGAGCTGCCCGAGCACGTGCGCAAGGCCGTCGAGCGCGAGGTCGACAAGCTGGAGCGCACCAGCGACCAGAGCCCCGAGACGGGCTGGATCCGCACCTGGCTCGACACCGTGCTCGAGCTTCCCTGGGGCGTGGAGTCCGAGGACCGTCTCGACATCCCAGAGGCCTCGCGCATTCTCGAGGCCGACCACGACGGGCTCGAGGACGTCAAGGAGCGCATCCTCGAGCACCTCGCGGTGCGCAAGCTGCAGGCCGAGCGTGGCCTCACGTCCGTGGACGGGCGCGGGTCGGGTGCCATCCTGACCCTCGTCGGGCCTCCGGGCGTCGGCAAAACGTCGCTCGGCGAGTCGGTGGCGAACGCCCTCGGGCGCAAGTTCGTCCGCATCTCGCTCGGCGGCGTGCGTGACGAGGCCGAGATCCGCGGCCACCGCCGTACCTACGTCGGGGCCCAGCCGGGCCGGTTGGTGCGCGCCCTGCGCGAGGCGGGGACCATGAACCCGGTCATCGTCCTCGACGAGGTCGACAAGATCGGTGCCGACTACCGGGGAGACCCTTCCTCGGCTCTGCTCGAGGTGCTCGACCCAGCGCAGAACCACACGTTCCGTGACCACTACCTCGAGGTCGACCTCGACCTGTCGCGGGTGCTGTTCATCGCCACGGCCAACGTGAGCGAAACCATCCCCGGACCGCTGCTCGACCGCATGGAGGTCATCCGGATTGACGGGTACACCGAGTCCGAGAAGGTCTCCATCGCCAAGCATCACCTGGTGGACCGCCAGCTCGCCCGGGCCGCGCTGCGTCCCGACGAGGTGGAGATCAGCGACGAGGCGCTGCGCGCCATCGTGGCCGACTACACCCGGGAGGCCGGCGTGCGGAACCTGGAGCGCGAGCTCGGCAAGCTGCTGCGCAAGGTGGCGACGAAGCTCGCGTCGGGGGACCGTGAGGCGCCCGTCGTGGTGGGGGTCGACGACGTCCGGGGCTGGCTCGGCCGGCCGCACTTCTTCTTTGAGGCGGCCGATCGCACCAGTGTGCCCGGCGTGGTCACCGGTCTCGCCGTCACGGGTGCGGGCGGCGACGTCCTCTTCGTCGAGGCCAGCGTGTCGGACGGTTCCGAGGGGCTCACCCTCACGGGCCAGCTCGGCGACGTGATGAAGGAGTCGGCGGAGATCGCGCTGTCCTACGTGCGCTCGCACGCAGAGGAGCTCGAGATCGACCCGGCGTCCTTCGCCGGCAAGCGCTTCCACGTCCACGTCCCAGCCGGGGCCGTCCCCAAGGACGGGCCGTCGGCCGGGGTCACCATGACGACGGCGCTGGTCAGCCTTCTCCGGGGCATCCCCGTGCGTTCCACGGTGGGGATGACCGGTGAGGTCACCCTGCAGGGCCGAGTGCTGCCCATCGGCGGGGTCAAGCAGAAGGTGCTGGCCGCCCACCGGGCCGGGCTGACCGAGGTGGTCCTGCCCGAGCGCAACGGCAACGACCTCGAGGACGTCCCCGAGGAGGTCCGTGACGTCATGACGTTCCACCTGGCCGCCACCATCGCCGACGTGCTCGTCCCCGCATTGTCCGGGGCGGGCGCGGAGGCCGGTGCGGCCGGCGACGGAACCGAGTTGGGCGCCGCGGCCTGAGTCCGGGCAGACTGGCCCTGGTCACAGTGATACAGGGACCGGCGATCGGAGCGCACATGGACGACAAGCAGATCGTGGAGCGGATCAGCGAGCTCGCCGCCGAGGAGCAGCGCCTCGAGGAGGCGCACGTCGGCGAGGGCCTCAGCGACGAGGAGCAGGTGCGCAAGCGCGATCTCGAGGTCACCCTCGACGAAATGTGGGACCTCCTGCGCCAACGTCGCGCCAAGCGCAACGCGGGGCAGGACCCCGACGCCGCCCAGCAGCGGTCGGCGAGCACGGTCGAGGGCTACCTGCAGTAACGCCGCGCCGACGCTTCGATCCGGGGCTTTCGCAAAACTATAAACCGGCCTGTGGATAGTTTTGGGAGCCATCCCCGGGGGTCCGGGCGCGCCTGACCCGCCGCCACACGAACGGGGCGATGGCCAGGACGGCGAGGACGGCGAGCGCCAGCACGAGCAGCGCGTCGTAGGAGCCGTAGCCGCTGTAGCTGAACGTAACCGTGTGCACCCCAGGGCCGACCACGACGCCGACCAGCGCGGGCGCCACCATGACCGTCGGGGCCGGGTGCCCGTCGACGGTCGCGTTCCACCCGGGGTCGTAGGAGGCGCTCAGGACGACCGTCGCCTTCCGGTTCGTCGTCACCACCGCGTGGGCAGCGCCGTTCTCCAGGTCCGCATGCTCGGTGATCACCCGCCCCGGCGGTCCCTGCAGCGCGGCGACGTCCGGCGCCGTGGGGTCGGCGCCAGGGTGACCGTTGAACGCGACGGTCAGGTCGCGTTCCTCCCGCAGGAGCGGGGAGTCCAGCAGGGTGACGCTCTGCGAGCCGACGTCGGCCCGGGTGGCGCTGAGCACCCCGGTCGTGTCGTACACGTGGATGTAGCCCGGGTCGGGGAGCGCCCACAGGCAGTAGCTGCCCGAGCACAGGACCCGGTCCGCCTCCACCGCAGGCTCCATGACGGAGGGGGTGATCACGTACCCGATGCCGAAGAGCGGGTAGTCGCCCGGGTTGGTCTCGTCGAAGTAGTACTCGGGGTCGGTCATGAGCGACGCGGTGCGCAGCGTGTAGCCGACCTCGTCGACGTCCTTGCTCTCCAGGTACTTGAACACGGGCACGGCCCCGACGAGGAAGCGCTGGCCCCAGTTGGTCGGCAGCCCCGCGTACACGCGGCCCCGCGGGTGATCGCGCACGTAGGCGAGCAACTCGTCGATGTGGGGGTCCTGCTGGGCATCGGCCTGGGCCTGCAGCCCGATGTTGGTGGCGTTGTGCGCGTCGTAGGTGTCGAGCGAGCTCCAGGCCGGCGCGAGCACGACGACGAGCGCGACGATGCACAGCGCGGCGACGATGCCGCGCCCGGCCGGCTCCGAGACCCACCCCCGCCGGTCCTCGGGGAAGAGGCGCAGTGCGGCGTCGAGCACGAGCCGGCCCAGGAAGACGATGCCGATCCCGGCCAGCAGGATCCCCGAGAGCTGCACGCCCATCTGGAAGCGCCGGATGAAGATGTCGCCACTGCCCGGCAGGACGTCGTAGAGGGCCCCGAACGTGGTCCGCCCGAACGTCATGAGCAGGGTCACCACCCAGATGCTCACGAGGGCGCGGCCCACCAGGCTGGAGCGCCAGCGCCAGATGCAGACCCCGATGCCGACGGCGACGAGCACGGTCACGACGGCCCAGCGCCCCTCGTCGTAGAGCTGGCCCGAGAACAGCCACGACAGCATCTGCCGGGCGCCGTACCCGTTCTCGAGCCCGGTGCCGCCGAGCACCTGGTTGCGCGCCGCCCAGTGGGACTGGTCGAGTAGCGGGACGATGACCCAGGCCGAGGCCGCCACCGCGGCGATCCCGAGCACGACCGCGCGGCCGAGCCGGCGCCACAGGTCCGAGGGGACGATGAACGGCCACACCACGAGCGGCACGAACGCCAGGTACCCGGTCTCGTAGTGCAGGGCGACCGTCAGCATGATGAAGAGGACGGCGGGCAGCGCGGCGCGCAGTGACTTCAGAGCCCGGTAGGTGAAGCCCCACGCCAGCGGCAGGGTCCACGACGCCCAGAGCTGGGTCCACACGCCGTAGCCGACCCACACGTAGGCCTTGGTCTCGTAGCCGATGCCGGCCGCCGAGGCCAGGAACGGCGAGACCGCGGCCGCCGCGGCGGCGGTCCACCGGCTGAGGCCGAAGAGCCGGCCGCTCCAGTACACGGCGATCGGCCACAGCGCGAGCAGCAGGTACATCGACCAGCGGAACACGGTGTCGGGGTCGACGACCGTGCCGATGCTCCCCGCGATCATCGACGGCAGGCTCTGGTAGTGCAGGAACTGCGGCGACCCCAGCCCGAGGTAGGGGAACCAACTCGTCAGCGGCAGGTGGCCCTGGCGGATCCGGCTCGCCGCGACGCGCACCATCTGCTGGTGCAGGGAGCTGTCGTCGAGGTACGGCACCGCACGGAGCTCGGGGCGCAGCTCCCACAGGCCCCAGGCCACCGCCAAGGTCACGAGCGTCCACGGGCCGATCCACGCCCCGGGCGCGGTGCCCACCGGTGGCGAGTCGAGTGCGGGGGGTGCCTCCTCGACCGTGGTCACGGCGCACCATGATGCCGGGCGGCGTCGCTACACGGGCGTCTGGTCGCGCTGGAGCACCCGGAGGAGCTCCTCGTAGGGGCCGAGCAGGAAGGCACGGTCCCCGCCGGAAAAGCCGTGCCCCGGCGCGGCGGATGCTCGAGCGCCCCACCGGCGGCACGGCTCGGGGCGATCACCCGGGTCCTCGTCGAGAGGTCCTGCATGGCCAGCCCCTGCAGTCCGCCGCTCGTCAGCACGGCCACCGCCTTGGCGTCGGCGCTGTTGACCATGCGGTGCGTCTGGGACTGTGTGGCGTCCGCGATCACGACCGGCACGCCGAGGGCACGGGCCTGGGCCAGGTAGCGGTTGTCGGCGTCCCGCTCGATCACGACGACCGGCTGGCTCTCGGCCACCATGCCGCGCACCACGGATCTCGTCGATCTCGGTGCACACGACGACGGCCGCCCGCTCGAGCCCCGCCTCCTCGAGTCCCTCGCCGCGGTGGGCGCGACGGTGGGCGTGCGGTACCCCCCCGTCGCTCAGGATGCGGGAGAACGGGGGATGGTGTCGTCGTCGATCACGACGACGGGCGTGCCGCTGAGATGGAGCTGCGCGCGGTGGAGCTGCTCCACCGCGCGCAGCCCAACCCCCTG
>JBEKVF010000221.1:0-5082 GCA_049514295.1 Acidimicrobiales bacterium | reverse complement strand
GGGGAGCGACGGCGCGCTGGCGGATCTAGCCGCCGACGCGGGGCTCCCGTGGTGCCCGGTGACCCCGGACGGCCCGGCGGCGCGCAGCGCGCTCGGAGCCGCAACCGTGCCGTTGCTGGTCGCGCTCTGCAGGACCGGCCTCGTGCCCGACGCCACGGCCTCGGTGGCGGCCGCCGCCGCCGTGTTGGGGCGCAGGCGCGACGCCTGGCTCTTGCCGGGTGGCCCCGCCGAGGAGCTGGCCCGCCACCTCGGGCGCACCATCCCCCTCGTCTACGGCGCCGACGGCGTGGGTGCCGTCGCGGCCCGCTGGTGGAAGGCCCGGGTGAACCTCAACGCCAAGGCGCCGGCGTTCGCAGCGGCCCTGCCGGAGCTGACCTACGACGAGCTGGCCGGCTGGGGCCAGGGCGGTGACGTGACGCGCCAAGCGATGTCGCTCGTGCTGCTGCGCCACGGCGGCGAGAGCCCGCGCACCGCAGGCCTGTTCGAGGCGGTGCGTGCCGCGACCGACGAGGTCATGGCCGACGTCTTCGAGGTGCAGGGCGAGGGGGGCGACGACCTGTGCCGCTTCTTCGACCTGGCGTTGTTGGGCGAGCTCGTGTCCCTGCACCTGGCGGGGCGCGAGGGCGTCGACCCGGGCCCGGTGCCGGCGGTCGACGAGGCGCACGCCCGAGGTGCGACCTCCTAGCTCAGGCGCTCCACGACCATGGCCATGCCCTGGCCGCCGCCGACGCACATCGACTCGAGTCCGAACGTCTTGCCGGAGTCCTCCAGCCCGTTCAGGAGCGTGGTCATGATGCGCGCGCCGGTCTGGCCGAACGGGTGGCCGAGCGCGATGGCCCCACCGTTGACGTTCAGCTTGTCCCAGCTGATACCGAGGTGCTTGGCCGAGGGGATGACCTGCGCCGCGAAGGCCTCGTTGATCTCCACCAGGTCGATGTCGTCGATCGTCATGTTGGCCCGCGCCAGGGTCTGGTGGCAGGCGTCCACGGGGCCGAGTCCCATGATCTCGGGGTTGAGCCCCGACACGCCGCTCGCCACGATGCGCGCCAGCGGGGTGATGCCGAGCGCCTTGGCCTTGGTGTCGCTCATGACGATGACGGCGGCGGCGCCGTCGTTGAGGGGGCACGCGTTCCCGGCCGTCACGGTCCCGCCCTCGCGGAAGACGGGCTGGAGGCCGGCCAGGCCTTCGAGCGTCGTGTTCGGCCGGGGGCCATCGTCCTTGGTCACCACCGTGCCGTCGGACAGCGTCACCGGGATGATCTCCCGCTCGAAGAAGCCGTTCTCCTGCGACGCCACGGCCCTCGTCTGCGACAGCAGCGCGAACTCGTCCATCTCCTGGCGGCCGACCTTCTCGTACTCGGCCACGTTCTCCGCGGTCTGGCCCATGGCGATGTAGACGTCGGGCAGTCCGGCCGGAGGGCTCCAGGGCCCGGTGACGGCAGGAGCGCGGACCTTCGTCCGCTCCTCCGCCCCGGCGAACTCGGGGTTGTGCGGCCCGGTGTCCGATGCGCCGTGCATGTAGCGGCTCACCGTCTCGACGCCGGCGGCGATGAAGATGTCGCCCTCGCCGGCGCGGATGGCGTGCGCGGCCATGCGGATGGTCTGCAGGGAGGACGAGCAGTAGCGGTTGACCGTCACGCCGGGGACGTTGTCCATCCCGGCGAGGATGGCGGCGACGCGCGCCACGTTGTAGCCCGCCTCGCCGGCCGGCTGCCCGCAGCCCAGGATCACGTCCTCCACCTCGGCGGGGTCGAGCTGGGGCACCTTCTGGAGCACGGCTCGGAGCACGAGGGCGCTCAAGTCGTCGGGCCGGCACTCGGCGAGCGAGCCCTTGTTGGCCCGCCCGATCGGGGTGCGACCGGTGGCGACGATGACGGCTTCAGGCATGGTGACGGCTCCTCGGTTCGATCCTGTGCCCGGGGATCCCGCCCCAGGGCGGATTGCAGGTTACTTGGCGGCAGCAAGGGGCCCTTCGGGGCGTCATTGGCCGCTGTCCCGAAGCGGACTGTAACGTGTTCTAGCGCGCCGGGCCCGCAGGGTCGGGCCGGCGACGACGTGGCGTTGACGTGGGCCGATGCGGTCCCGCCACCCGGGAGGGACACGATGGAGATTGCCTACACCGAGGAGCAGCGGGCGCTGAAGAGCGCGCTGCGCGCCTACTACGAGAACCTGCTGACCCCCGAGGTCGAGCAGGAGCTGGCCCTGGCCGGCGGCGTGGGACCCGCAGTGCGCCGGGTGGTCAAGCAGATGGGCAGCGACGGGTGGCTCGGCATCGGCTGGCCCGAGGAGTGGGGCGGGCAGGGCCGCTCGGCCATTGAGCAGTTCATCTTCTTCGACGAGTCGATGCGCAGCGGGGCGCCGGTCCCCATGCTGACCATCAACACGGTCGGGCCGACGATCATGAACTTCGGCACGCAGGAGCAGAAGGAGTTCTTCCTCCCCAAGATCCTCGCCGGCGAGATCGCCTTCTGCATCGGCTACACGGAGCCGAACTCGGGCACGGACCTCGCTTCGCTGACCACCCGGGCGGTGCGCGACGGCGACGAGTACGTGATCAACGGCTCGAAGATCTTCACCAGCCTGGCCGGCGACGCCGACTACATCTGGCTGGCTACCCGGACCGATCCCAACGTCGCCAAGCACAAAGGGATCTCCATGTTCGTGGTGCCGATGGACACCCCGGGGATCCGCGTGGTGCCGATGAAGCTCCTCGGGGACCACAACATCAACTACACGTTCTACGAGGACGTGCGCGTCCCGGCCACCAGCCTCGTCGGTGGGGAGAACCAGGGTTGGACCCTGATCACGAACCAGTTGAACCACGAGCGCGTCACACTGTGCTCGCCCGGCATCATCGAGCGCGTGCTGACCGACGTGCGGGCCTGGGCGCAGGCGACCAAGCTGCCCGACGGACGACGCGTGATCGACCAGGAGTGGGTGCAGGAGCACATCGCCCGCGTGCACGCAGAGCTCGAGTTCCTCCGCCTCATCAACTGGAAGGTGGCCTGGCAGGGCACGCAGGGGCACCTCGATGTGGCCGACGCCTCGAGCATCAAGGTCTTCGGCACCGAGTTCTACCTGCGTGCCTTCCGGTCCCTGATGGAGATCCTCGGGCAGGCCGGCTACCTGACGCGCGGCTCACCGGCGGCCGTGGTCGCCGGCAGGCTCGAGATGTACGCCCGCTCCATGATCATCCTCACCTTCGGGGGCGGTACCAACGAGATCCAGCGGGACCTCATCGCCATCTTCGGCCTCGGCATGCCGCGTTCGCTGCGCTGAGCCCGGATCGACCCAGGAGAACCCATGGACTTCAACTACAGCGAAGAGCAAGAAGCCGTCCGCCAACTGGCGGGGCAGATCTGCGGTGAGCGGTCGACCCACGAGCGGCTGAAGCAGGTCGAGGCGGAGGCCGGCGAGGAGGGGCCGATCGACCGCGACCTCTGGCGGGAGCTGGCGGGCGCCGGCCTGATCGGCATCCACCTGGGCGAGGAGTTCGGTGGTGCGGGCCTCGACTTCGTGGCGGCCTGCCTGGTGGTCGAGGCGGTCGGCCGGACCGCCGCGTACGTGCCCGTGGTCGAGACGATGGTCTACGGCGCGGTGCCCATCGCGCGCTTCGGCACCGATGCGCAGCGCAAGACCTGGCTCACCGGCGTGGCGAGCGGTGACACGATCCTCACGGCGGCCATGGCGGAGCTGGTCGGCGAGGTCATCCTGCCCGGCGGGACCGAGCCGGCCACCACGGCGACGGCGCAGCCGGACGGCTCATGGCTGCTCACGGGCACCAAGGCCTGCGTCCCGGCGGCCTTCGTCGCCGACGCCATGCTGGTGCCGGCGACGTGCCAGGCGCCGGACGGCGCCGTCACCGGGGTGGGCGTGTTCATCGTCGACACCGGGGCCGAGGGGCTTACCCTGACGCGCCAGACGACCACGACGGGGCGTCCCGAGGCCATTGCGGAGCTCGCCGGCGTCAGCGTCGGCGCCGAGCGCCTCCTCGGCGAGGGCGCCGACGGCGCCGCGGTGGTCAACGCCATCACCGAGTTCGCCACGACCGCGTTGTGCGTGCAGGAGGCCGGAGTCTGCGCGTCGGCCCTGGAGCTCACCGCCGAGTACACCAAGACGCGCGTGCAGTTCGACAAGCCCATCGCGACCTTCCAAGCCGTCGGGCAGCGCGCCGCGGACGCCTACGTCGACACCGAGGCGATCAGGCTCACGGCGTGGCAGGCCGCGTCGCGTCTCGCGTCAGGGCTGCCGGCGGCGTCCGAGGTGGCCGTCGCCAAGTACTGGGCCGCCGAGGGTGGGCAGCGTGTGGTGCACGCGGCCTCCCACCTCCACGGGGGCGTGGGCGTCGACCGCGACTACCCGCTTCACCGCTACTTCCTCCTCACGCGTCAGATCGAACTCACGCTGGGTGGAGCGAACGAGAGCTTGCGCCGTCTCGGGCGGATGTTGGCCGACGACCCCGTCTGAACCTTCCACGCGGCACGCCGCGGGCCTACGGCGTGGCGTTCGACAGGCCGAGGCCGTACCCGGCCAGGAACACGCCCGCCTCCTTGTGGCGCGGGTACGTACCGGCCAGTCGATGGAAGGCGGGGGAGTGGTCCGGGTGTGTCAGGTGGGCCACCTCGTGGACCAGCACCGAGTCGAGCACCCACTCGGGCACCGCACGCAGGCGGTGCGACACACGGATGTCGCCCGAGCTGTACGAGCACGAGCCCCAGCGGGCGGTCTGGTTGGTGACCCAACGAACGGACGCCGGGCGGGCGCCGACCAGGTAGCGGTCGCTCAACTCGATGGCCCGCGCCAGGAGCTCGTCGTCGCCCAGCCGTGACTGCAGGCTGTGGCGGGTGAGCAGTCGCTCGACCAACCAGTCGACGGTCTTCTGGCGCGACTCGCGGTCGAGGTGGGCTGGCACCGACACCACGATGCGCCCGCCGACCCATTTGGCCTCCGACGTCTTCTTGCGTCGCTTGCTGACGCGGACCTCGACCTCGGGGTCGTCCCGGGCCCCACCCGGGTCGCTGGGCCGGGGCCCTGGGGCAGGTGGCGGCTCCGGCAGAGCCTCGGCCGTCGCCAGCTCCGCGC
>JBEKVF010000220.1:0-5100 GCA_049514295.1 Acidimicrobiales bacterium | reverse complement strand
CGCAACTTCGCCGAGCGCGGCGAGGTCGGCGCGGCGCTGCACGTCATCATCGACGGCGCGACCGTGGTGGACCTGGCCGGCGGATGGCGGGACGAGGATCGGCGGCAGCAGTGGCAGCCTGACACCCTGGTCGACTTCTACTCGGTGGGGAAGGCCTTCCTGGCCCTCCTCGCGCTCCAGCTCGTCGACGGCGGGCTGGTCGGACTCGACGACGCCCTTGCGACCGTCTGGCCCGAATTCGCAGCCGGCGGCAAGGAGGGGGCGACGCTGCGCCACGCGCTGTGCCACCGTGCCGCGGTGCCGGCCATCCGCGAGCCGCTGACCAACGAAGACCTGTGGGACTGGAAGCGGATGACCGGCGCGCTGGCCGCGACCGAGCCGTGGTGGGAGCCCGGCACCCGGCACGCCTACCACACGAACACCTACGGGCACCTGATCGGCGAGGTGGTCCGCCGGGTGAGCGGCGAGGCCTGCGGTCGCCGGCTCGCCGCGGTCGCGGGCCCCCTCGGTGCCGACGTGCACGTGGGTGTCCCGCCGACGGAACGGCACCGCTGCGCGCAGGTGATTTTCGCTGCCCCGGGTAGGGCCGAGGGGCTGGACTTCAAGGCGCTCGAGGGCGACGAGCTCATGGAGATGCTGAGCTACTTCAACCCGCCGGGGTATTCATCCATGGGCGTGGTCAACTCGGTCCGGTGGCGCCAGGCCGAGGTCCCGTCGACCAACGGGCACGGCACCGCGCGCGGGGTGGCGCGCATGTACGCCGCGCTGCTCGAGCCCGGGCGCCTGCTCTCCGTCGATCTGCTGGCAGAGGCAGTCTCTCCGCAGTCCCAGGGCTATTGCCCGATCCTCCACGAGGATGTCACCTTCGGGCTCGGCTTCAAGCCGACGGTTCCCCGGCGTGCGTTCGGGCCCAACCCAGGGAGCTTCGGTCACTTCGGCACGGGTGGTGCTGTCGGTTTCGCCGATCCCCACGCCGGTGTCGCGTTCGGCTATGTCATGAATCATGTGATCCCCCGTTGGCAGAGCACGCGCAACCGCTCCCTGATCGACGCGGTGTACGACTCGCTCTGACGCTCAACGGGCATTCACCTGGGTGAGTGAACAAGCGCGCCAGGCCGCGAGGCGACCACCTGGAGCGCCCGCAACAGGTGGCCGTAGGCATCAGGACGGGTCCTTGTCGCTGGGGTCGCTGCCTGTCGGATGGGCATGCTCTAACGTTCGGCCTGGATCGGCCGTCGGCGACGGGCGGCGTTCAAAGGGGGCGACATGACCGACGCAGGAATGGCGATGCCGACCCGGCACATCGACATGTGGTACGCCGGCACCGCGCCCCAGCGCCGGCTGACGGTGGCCTTCCGCATCATCTTGGCCATCCCGCAGTTCATCGTGCTCTATTTCCTCGGCATCGCCACCCTCTTCGTCGTGGTGATCGGGTGGTTCGCCGCGCTGTTCATGGGCCGCCTCCCGGAATGGGCCCACAGCTTCATCAGCGGTGTGGTGCGCTGGTACACGCGCGTCGGTGCCTACATGTTCCTGCTGACCGACCGCTATCCGCCCTTCTCGCTCGATGACGAGGCGTACCCGGCCCGACCGATCCTCCCCGCTCCGGGACGGTTGAACCGCTGGGCCGTGCTGTTCCGCATCACCTTGGCCATCCCGGCGGGCGCCTTCTGTCAGATCGTCGAGTACGGCCTGACCGTCCCGTTGCTGCTCGTGATGTGGTTCGTGGTCCTGATCAGCGGTCGCATGCCCCCGTCGCTGTACGCGACCTACTCGGCCCTGCTGCGCTACCAGGTCCGGTTCCACGCCTACTTCTTGATGCTGACCTCCGAGTACGCCTGGGGCATGCTCGGCGACCGGGTCGCACCGCAGCCCCCCACGTTCGCCGCGCCGCCCTTCGCCGCGCCGCCGGCATCCACGCCCACCGGCGCGCCGCCGTATGCGCCCGGCTACCCGACCCCGCCCGCGCCGCCGTTCTCCTACCCGTCGGTTCCCACGGAGACGACGGGCACGACGGGCGACCAGGCGACGACCGCAGACCGGCCCGATGCGGCGCAGTCCGTGCCGGCGCCCCAAGATGCGGAGGTCCCGGAATCGGGAGCGGCAGCGCCCGCACCTCCGCCGGAGTGGCCCCCGCCTCTGCCGCCTCCCCCCATGTCGTCCCCGCCAACGGCCATCGGCGCCATGCCCCCGCCGTCGCCCTGGGAGCGGGTGGCGCCGTCGCCACCGACGGGGGATGAGACGCCGGGATGGGGAACGCTGGTCCTGACCGGAGCCGCACGGGGCTGGATGATCTTCGCCATCGTGTGGGGCTCCATACTTTTCCTGGGCCAGAACATCGCCCAGAACATCGTCGTGGGCCATCGCCAGTCGAGCGTCCAGCAGTTCAATACTGTGAATTCCGACACCAGCGCGGCTAACACCGCCATCGACAAAGCCGTGCAGAGCATCAAATCGTGTACGGCGGTCGCGTGCCTGGGACCGTCGTACACGGCCGCCGCCGCCAAGCTGACCCAGCTCGCCGACGACCTGCACGGGATGAGCCTGCCGTCGAACGCCGGCGGCCAGGCGCAGAACGTGGAGAGCGACGCGAACCAGCTCGCATCCGTTTTCACCAAGTTGGCCAACAGCTCCGATGCCGCCACCTACCGGGCCACTGCCCAGAGCAGCAACCTCGGCTCCATCCTCAGCTCCTATACGACCGACTCCCAGAGCCTCTTGAACACGCTGAATTCAGATCTGAGCTGAGGTTCGGACGCGCCCATGAGCGATCAAACGGTCATCGAGGTGGAGCAGCGCGGGCACGTGAGGATCCTGCGGATCTCGCGGCCGGCGTCCATGAACGCGCTGAGCTCCGCGGTCCTGCACCAGCTCATCGAGGCGGTGGGAGAGCTGCGCCGTGACCCCGAGGTCCGCTGCTTCGTGCTCACCGGTGCGCCGCGGGCCGACGGCACGCCGTGTTTCAGCGCCGGCGTCGATCTCAAGGAGGCGGCAGCTGGCGCGATGGCACCGGGAAATCCCGGCCTGCGCCTGACCCAGCTGATCGATGAGTGCCTCACCCCGTCCATCGCCGTCGTCGACGGCGTGTGCACCACCGGAGCGCTGGAGCTCGCCATGGCCTGCGATCTGCGGATCGTGGCCGACACGGCCCGGATAAGCGACTGGCACCTCGCCCGGCTCGGTGCGGGGTTGGGGGCGTGGGGCGCCAGCACGCGGCTGGCCCGCCTGGTCGGCGTGGCCCAGGCCAAGGACCTGATCCTCACCGGCAAGGTCATCGACGGGCAGGAGGCGCTCCGGATCGGGCTGGCCCAGCGGCTCGTCCCCTCCGCAACGCTGTGGGACGAGGCCATGCGCGTGGCCGATGCCGTCGCAGGCATGCGGCCGGAGGGCGTGCGCATGACGCTGGCCCACCTCGACAAGGTGCAGGACCTGTCCAAGGAGGCGTCGCTCGCGTTCGCCCGGCAGGTGGGCCAGTGGTTCTCCCCCGGTCCACGTTTCGAGGAGTCGGTCAAGGGGATCCTGGAGCGCAAGGACGACCCGTCCGGGGCGTGACGCCATGAGCTTCGAGGATCTCGTGGCCGAGGGTGCTGCCGTCCCGGTCGAGGGCTGGGACTTCTCGTGGTTCGAGGGACGGGCGACCGAAGAACGGCCACCATGGGGCTACGCGCGCCTCCTGGGGGAGCGCATGGCCCGCGCCACGGCTGCTTTGGATATCGAGACAGGCGGTGGCGAGGTGCTCGCCACCGTTGCGCACCCGCCTCCCGTCCTGGTGGCCACCGAGTCCTGGCCGCCCAACGTCACCATCGCCCGGGCCAGGCTGCGCGCGGTCGGGGGGCACGTGGTGGCCGTGGCCGACACGCCGACACTGCCGTTCGCCGCCGCCGCCTTCGACCTGGTGGTGAGCCGGCACCCCCTCGTCGTGCTGTGGGGCGAGATCGCCCGGGTCCTGCGGCCTGGCGGCACGTATCTGTCCCAGCAGATCGGTGCAGGGACCAACCGTGAGCTCACCGACTTCATGATGGGGCAGAAGCCTGTCAACGCGAGCCGCAGCCCGGAGCGCACCGGCGCCGCGGCCGAGGCGGCCGGGCTGGAGGTGCTCGATCTGAGAGCCTGCGCCCGGCGGGTCGAGTTCTTCGACGTCGGCGCGGTGGTGCTTTTCCTCCGCAAGGTCCGCTGGACGGTACCGGATTTCACACCTGAGGCCTACGCCGACCGTCTCCGCGAGATGCACGAGCTGATCCAGCGCGACGGCCCGTTCGTGTCGACGGCACAGCGCCTTCTGGTGGAGGCGCGGCGTCCCGGTTGAGCGACGATTCAGCTCGCCTGGCTCACCGAGCTCATGTTGTAGTCGGGGATTCGCAGCGGCGGCATGATCGAACGGTTGAGGTACTCACCGAACTCGCGCCCCAGAGCGCGCACCGGGGTGCCGACCTCGGAGGCGCGGGCCAGCAGATCGACCGGGCTCTCGTTGAAGCGGAAGTTGTTCGCCGCGCCCACGACCGCGCCGTCCTCAATCACGTAGACACCGTCCCGGGTGAGTCCCGTGAGGAGCAGCGTGGCCGGGTCGACCTCCCGGATGTACCACAGGCACGTGAGGAGGAGCCCCCGTTCGGTGCGCGCCACCATGTCGTCGACGGAGCCGCCCGCCGCCCCCGCGCAGTGCAGCACGAGGTTGTCGATATAGGGCGCCACCTCCACGCCCGATTTTGCCGCGCCCGCCCTGTGGTATCGCAGGTGCGCCAACACGCCCTCGTGCAGCCAGTCGACCCGCCGGACGGGCAGCCCGTTGTCGAAGACCGAGACCTCCGAGCTGCTCGCCTCCGCCGCCACGAACGGTGCGCACTCCACGTCCGCCTCCCTGGGGTCGCTGAAGAGCGTGAAGGGAAGGGATGCGATCCTGTCGCCGACACGCGTGCCGCCACCCTCGCTGGAGAACACCGTGCGGCCGTCCTCGGCGTCACGGCCCCCGAGGCCGGCGAAGGCGAGCTCCGCCATCATGTCGCCCACGCCCGAGGGCGGCAGGATCACCTCGTAGCGGCCGGCCTCCAGCGAGACCTGTCGCTTCGCCCAGTCGAGCCGACGCCAGATCTCCCGCTCCAT
>JBEKVF010000219.1:0-5101 GCA_049514295.1 Acidimicrobiales bacterium | reverse complement strand
GGAGGCGGTCGGCGTGATCGATGGCGAGCCGCTGGACGATCATTCCGCCCATTGAGCAGCCCATCACGTGCGCCTTGTCCACGCCCACCGCATTGAGCACCGCCAAGGCGTCATCGGCCATGTCGACCAGCGAGTAGTCCACTCCGTCGAGCTTCGTCGAGAGCCCGACGTCGCGGTTGTCGAACCTGACGACCTGGAAGCCCTGATCGCAGAAGAGGCGGCACCACTCCTCCGCATAGTTGATGCACTGTGACCCGAGGCCGTTGATCAGGAGAAGGGTCGGCGTGTCCCGATCCCCGAACGTCTCATAGTAGATCTCGACCTCACCGTTCCGCGTCGTGCTCATGTGCCCTCCCTTTCCGTGATCGTAACGGTCGTGCGTCGCGCCGTGCGGAGCCGCAGTGAGCCGCTACGCCGGCAGTTGCACCTGCTCCGCCTGGGCGAGCAGCGCCGCCCGGTCGGAGCTCAGGATGAATCCCTTGGCGATCGCCTTGTCCAGGCTGGCCTTGTAGAGAGAGAGGTAGTGGCTCTTGGTCCCGTAGAGGCTCACCAGCTCGCTCGAGCTGAAGGGTGTCGTCGACCCGAAGAAGGAGCAGATCTCGTTCGCGCCCTTGGCCGGGGCGCCGCTGAGGGTGGACACCGGCACGTCGACGGCCGGAGTGCGCACGCCGCCGATCACGTTGCCGTGACCGTCGAGAGCCAGGGTCGCCGGATGGGTGCCCGAGAGCCGGAAGGGGGGCGGGCTCGGCGGCGGCGTGCCGTGGACGATCCACCGGTCGAAGGCGGTGAACGCAGCCTGGACCACAGTGTGCTGCGGGCCGTCGTTGACGGGGGTCGTACAGCCGAGAACGCTGGCGCCTGCACCGAGCAGATACGCGTCGGCGTGCGAGGTGCCGGCCACCTCCCAGGTCCGGATCCTGTCGGTGTTGGGCTGTTGCGCGGCGGCATAGCCGAGCAGTGTCACATCGGTCTGGGTCTCGAACATGAAGACGGGGACCTTCAGGTCGGTGCGGATCCGCAGGTCCGGGGGTGTCGAGGCGGAGAGACCGACGCCGGACCCAGCGCGGCTATGGATGAAGATCCCGTCGAAGGTGTCGGTCCTCGGCTGCACCGCGTCGGCGAACGTGGTGAGGTAGAAGGCCGACTGCGACTCGCCCGTGGCGAGGATTTCCTTCGGATGCAATCCGCCCAGGGCCGCCGGGTGCGGAGCCCGGAGGGCCTGCCCGATCTGGGCGAAGATGTCCAGCGCGTACTTGTCACCGGGATGGTGCAGCGTGCCGTAGCGTGCCGGCTCGGCTGCCACGAGGCCTCCGGATCCCCTCAGTGCGCCAGGTGACCCGAGGATCGGATTCCCCCCCTGGACGCCGAGCGCCTGCGCCGAGACCCCGACCCACGCGTAGCCATCGCGCATCAGCATCGGGCTGAGGAATTCCCAGTCCGGCGCCGACTCCACCACCGAGACGTTCAACCACTCGACGACGACGGTGCCGTTGAACTTGGCCGGGTTGGCTGGCCGGCGCACCACGATCCTCGTCTTGTAGGCGGCCGACGTCGTCGGGGTGATGGACCACTTGCCGTCGCTCGGACTGGCGGTGGCCTTGAACGCGGACGCCGTGCCGGACGCGAAGAACTCCTGCTCGACGTAGCCGTTGGCGGCGAGGTCGGAAGGTTGCGGGTCGGCCGGCTCGACGATGTGTCCCGTCGTGACCGGCCCGGTCAGGGTGGCCGCTGTGTGGAACGTCACGTCGGGGGCGGACCCCGTGGCGGCGCCGGCTCCCGGCCCGGTTGCAATGGTCACCGGGAAGAGGGCAACGAGCGTCGCGGCGGCAACGAGGACGGGGCCGACTTTCCGTACGATCGAATGATGCGGCCTGATCCACGGCATCGAAGGTCCCCCCGTTTGGTGCGGGGTGGACTCTATCGGCGCCATGGTGCCGCCGGCCTTCGGCTCAGGCGTCGGGACGGCACGGTCAGCGGGTGCGCCGGCGCAGTCCCTTGTCCTCGATGGCGGCCGGCACCCAGCCGACGTCGGTGTCGTTGAGGTCGATGCCGGGTGGCACGATCTCGTCAATGCGGTCGAGCACGTCCGTCCCGAGACGGAGCTCGAGCGCGGGCAGCTGCGACTCGAGGTGCTCCATCGTGCGGGGCCCGATGATGGGCGATGTGACGGCAGGGTGCTCCAGCACGAACCCCAGTGCGAGCTGAATCAGGCTGAGCCCGGCGTCGTCGGCCACCTTCGTGAGCTCGCCCACCGCCTGGACCTTCTGCTGGTTCCCGGGCACTTCCATGTCGTAGTGGTGCGGCAGCATGGCCGATCGGCGGCTCGCGTTCTCCTTGCCCGGGCCGAACGCGCCCGAGAGCCAGCCGCCCGCGAGCGGGCTCCACGAGAGCACGCCCATGCCGTACTTCTGGCACATCGGCAGCACGTCCTTCTCAATCCCACGCACGAGGATGGAGTACGGCGGCTGCTCGGTGACGAAGCGCTCCCGGGCGCGGCGCTCGGCCACCCACTGGGCCTCCACGATCTCGTGGGCCGGGAACGTCGAGCTGCCGAAGTAGCGGATCTTGCCGGCCCGCACCAGGTCGGTCAGCGCACCGAGCGTGTCGTCGATGTCGGTCTCGGGCGATGGGCGGTGGATCTGGTACAGGTCGATGTAGTCGGTGCCCAGACGGCGCAGGCTGTTGTCGCACTCGGCCATGATCCAGCGGCGCGAGTTGCCCTGCGCGTTGGGGTCTTGGCCCATCTGGCCGTGCACCTTGGTGGCGAGGACGACCTTGTGGCGCTTGGTCTTGGCCAGCGCCTTGCCGACGATCTCCTCGGACTCGCCGAACGAGTAGACGTCGGCCGTGTCCACGAAGTTGATGCCGGCATCGAGGGCGGCGTGGATGATGCGGATCGACTCGTCGTGGTCCTGGGTGCCCCAAGCCCCGAACATCATCGCCCCCAGGCAGAGCGGGCTGACTTTTATTCCGGTGCGGCCGAGCGTGCGGTACTCCATCGCGCCGACACTAGCCACGGACCTGGCCAAAGGCGCCGCGGCCCGTCTTCAGCCCCCGAGGCGTGCACACGAGTCGGCCGCCGCCCACAGGAGCATGGGCTCGCCGCTCCTGTCGAAGCTGCGCAGCGCGGCCTCGGTCAGCTTGATGGCGTGCTCGTCGCCCGAGGCCAGCGCCCGCTCGACGAGGATGTCGGCGGAGGGGACGTCCTGCTCCGCCACGGGAGTGTGGCGGTCGATGTCGTAGGCGACATGCAGCGCCGCCGCGGCCTGCCAGACGTAACCCAGTGCGGCGTCGCGGTCCTCCTCGGCCAGCCACGGGAGCAGCAGCTCGCAGGCCAGCGGGGACGTGATGGCGTGCAGGAGGCCGATCGCGCCGCCAGCCTCCGCGTTGCGCAGGTAGGCCAGGGCGCCGCCCGCGGCCAGCCGGTCGAGCAGCTCCATCGGGCCGCCGGTCCAACCGAGGGAAGCCACCGCCTGCTCGAACTCGTCGGCGATATCCGCGATGCCGGCGACCATGTCGCTGATCAGCACGTGGCGTGGCGCGTCCTCCGGGAGGTAGGGCAGATCGGCCAGCGCCTCGGGCACGCCTTCGTGCCCGATCAGCAGCGGCGGCCCGGGGAGCTCGACGTAGCTCGACGCCCAGAAGGCGAGCCCGCTCGCGACCTCCAGGCGCCGCGGCGGTGTGTCCACCGCGGCCAACGCTCGGACACCGTGGCCGGTCCGGATCAATCCGTGCGTGGCCGCCCCGACCGCGCCCGGCAACAGCCGCGGGGCCCACTCGCCGACCACGGCGGCGACGGGGCGGTCGGCCACCTCGCGCTCGAAGAGGGCCAGCCATTCGGGGAAGCGATCCGGTTGGCCGAGCGCGGCAGGCCACTCCTCCTCGGTCAGCGGCCGGATGGCCGGTGGCGACGCCTCGTCGAGGCGCCGTCGGTACCGCTCCACCCATCCCGCGATGGCGTCGTCCCGCCCCAGGTGTGCCAACGCCTCCGCCACCATCGGGCCGTGGTTGGCCAGGCCGAGCGACCCGTACCGAGGCGCGGTGGCGGCGAAGACCGTCAGGGCGTCGTCGAGGGCCTCCGTCGTCACCGTCCCAGTATGTCGGGGTCCGGGCAGCGGTGCCCGTGCCGGCGGCCGCTACGATCCGGCCTTCGACGACAGGAGGCCCGATGGCGACGACTCCACCTCTGCACGGCATCAGGATCATCGAGTGCTCGGCACTGGGGCCGGCGCAGATCACCACGCCCCTGGTCGACCTCGGGGCGGAGGTGATCAAGGTCGAGCCTCCGGCCGGCGACTACATCCGCGAGATGACCTGGCCGATCGTCGAGGGCACGTCGCTCATGCACCTCCACCTGAACCGCGGCAAGCGGTCGCTGGTGCTCGACCTGCGGACGGATCCGGGCGTCGCCATTCTCAAGGAGCTCGCCGCGACGGCCGATGCCGTCGTCGAGGCGATGCGCCCCGGGTCGCTGGCCCGCCGGGGCATCGGGTTCGACGACCTGCGCGCGGTGAACCCGAAGATCGTCTTCTGCACCATCTCGGGCTACGGCATGACGGGCCCCTACCGGGACTACCCGAGCCATGGCGTGGCCTACGACACTTGGGCCGGCATCGTCAACGTCGCCACGGACGAGGAGGGGTTCACCTACATCCCTGAGCACGCGTCCATCGGGATCCACGCCGGCCCGCTCTTCGGCGCGCTCGGCATCCTGGCTGCGGTGATCCGAGCCCGCGCCACGGGCGAGGGCTCGTACATCGACATCGCCCAGTCCGACGCCGCGGCCGCCATGGACTGGCTGCGCAGCGAGACCTGGCGAGCGTACGAGCGGCCGGCCTCGGAGGTCACGGGCAACAAGGCTGACGACTACGAGCGGCGTGCGCCGGGTACCGCCGGCATGGTGGAGGGCGTCCGCTACCAGGTGTACGAGACGGCCGACCAGCGCCACGTGCTGTTCATGGCATCGGAGCAGGCCTTCTGGAAGAACTTCTGCGAGGGCGTCGACCGGATCGACCTCTTCGAGCGCTGGCCGGGCTCGAAGTACGCCGACCACGCCCGCGGCAACCGGGAGCTCCAGGCCGAGTTGCGCGACATCTTCCGT
>JBEKVF010000218.1:0-5108 GCA_049514295.1 Acidimicrobiales bacterium | reverse complement strand
GGAATGGTGAGGAACTCGTAGATCGTCGCCGGACTGGCATCGATCACGATCTCGCGTATCAGCTCAGCCACCTCTGCTCTCCCTCTGCGCCTCAGCGGCTTCCGCCACATCACGCAAGCGCTCAAGACCCGTTGTCCAGTAGTCGTCCAGAAAGGCCCGGAGCCTTGCCATCTGGTGATGATTCGATCGATAGAGACGCCGGGTGCCCTCCCTGCGTTCGTGCACGAGCCCGGCCTCTCGCAGGACGCTGAGATGCTGCGAGATCGCCGACCGGGTGACCTCGGTGAAACGAGCCGCGATTGCCGTGGCCGGCAGCTCCTCTGACCAGACGAGCCGCACGATCTCTCGCCGGCGTGGCTCTGCCAACGCCTTGAGTGCGGCATCCATGGGCATAGAGTGTAAGGTGCTACTAACGTAAGTGTCAACTGAAATACCTCGGTGATGCGCGAGGGCGGGGCTGAATAGCACACCGGCCCCGGCAATCGGAGGGAGCCGGCCCGCCCTTGCCGGCCCCATTAGCTTTTCGTCAGTGCCATGACGAGCAAGGCCGACCAGCAGAACTGCCTCCTCCCCCGCGGTGTCCGGTCGGAACAGCTCCGGGACGTCTGCCCTCGCACATTGAGGTCTTGACGGTGGCACAGACGCCATCACACCCCTTCGGTGGCGTGGCCATCGCCGGCGTCCACAACACGGTGCAGGCTCGCACCCTTCCGGATCACGACTCGACGTCCATCGCACTGGTCGGAGCACTGGGAGCGCTCGCCGACGCCGGCATTTCCCCGCACGAAGTTGACGGCGTGGTCGGCACGGACTGCGCACAGATCGTCCTCGAGCTCGGCCTCGGTCCCTGTGCCAGACGACCGACCTCACTCGGGATCCCCGCACTCCTCGATGCCGCGTCTCTGATCATCACGGGCCAGTGCAACGTCGTCCTGGTCGCAGCAGGAGGCGCCGGGATCCACGTCGACCGGACCTCCACCGCACCCTGGACGCGGCCAGCCAACGAGCTCGTCGTCGGCTACGGGCTGTTCACGGCGGCCGAATTCGCCCTTATGGCGCGGCGCCACATGATCACCTACGGCACCACGCCGGAACAGCTGGCCACCGTGGCGGCCACGATCCGCACCAACGGGCACGTGAACCCCGACGCCGTTTATCACGGGCGGGGCCCGTTCTCGCCCGGGGACATTCTGGCGTCGCGCATGATCGCCGACCCCTTTCACCTTTTCGACTGCGCGACCACGTCGGAGGGCGGTTGCGCCATCGTGCTGGTGGCATCCGAGCGCGCGACCGAATCCGCGGCGGCACCGCTGTGGATTCTCGGCGGAGCCAGCGACTCGTTCGGACCCGCCTACACGGTCGCACCGGTATGGGACTTCCAGCCCCGAACCGACTCCTCTCCCGTCGGGCTCGTGGGCGCCCGGGCGGCCCACATGGCCTTCGCGATGGCCGGGCTCACGCCGGCCGATGTCGACGTCGCCGAGCTCTACGATCCCTTCTCGTTCGAGATCATCAGGCAGCTCGAGGCATTCGGCTTCTGCGAGCCGGGCGAGGGTGGGCCATTCGTCGAGGACGGGAACATCGGACCTGGCGCCACTCTCCCCGTCACCACCGACGGCGGGACCATGTCGTTCAGCCATCCGGGGATCAACGCCCAACAGTTGCAGCGGGTGATCAGGGCCGCCCAGCAACTCCGGGGTTCGTGCACCACGAACCAGGTCGACGGAGCGGAGGTCGCTCTGTGCTCGAACGGGGGCGCCGGCGCATTGTTCTGTGACGTGCTGCTCCTGGGTCGGGAGCCCCCGTGAGCCGCCTGCTCCCACAGCCTGCGGGGATCCCCGCTCCACGCCCGAGCCTCCACAGCGAGCCTTACTGGGACGGATGCCGCCGGCACCAGCTGCTCTACCAACGATGCGCGGAATGCGGCTATCGGGGCCTCGGCGCCTTCACCGTCTGCGCGCAGTGCCACGCGACGTCCCCCGTCCGGGAAGCCAGTGCGGGGATGGGCTCCCTCTACAGCTGGACAGTAGTCTGGCGCCCGCCCGACCCGTCGTTCCGGGTGCCCTACGCGCCGGCCGTGGTCCGCCTGGACGAAGGGTTCTGGATGATGAGCGCCCTCATCGGTTGCGAGCCCGAAGAGTTGCACGATGGCCTGCGGTTGGCGGTCGAATTCCATCCCGCCAACGGTGAGATCACCCTGCCGTACTTCGCCCGGCGGGGCGGGGCCAGATCGAGTCGCCACCGTAGGTCACGGGAACCTGTCTCAGCTATTGGATTCCTGGGTTCAGCCGGTCGTCGGGCACGTCAGCCCGAAGCCGGTCAGCACCGCGGTGGGTACCACGGGGGTCTGGGCGGTCCCCGGAGGACAGCCGACCTCTGAGGACCCGAAGCCAATCACGGTCCAGGTTCCTGCCTGATTGTGGACGAATCCGTAGCCGCCTTGCACGCTGTTCTCGTGCCCGGGTGCCGGACCGATCCGGAAAAGGACGTAGGTGGGGTCGACGCTGGAGACCTGGGTGGAGGTGATCTGCCAGGTACTGGCCGCCGGGCCGTTGGCCGTCTCGTAGGCGACGATCGCGGCGGTGGCTGCGGCCAAGGCGGACCCGCCTGACGTGGTGGAGGTCGAGGTGGTGCTCGTTGTCGTCGTGCAGACGCGCGTTCCGGCGGCCGCGGCTGCTACCAGCTTGGTCTTGGTATTCGAACCGTAGACCCCGTCGACCTGTAGTCCCTCAGCGGCCTGGAAGGCGCGAACAGCCGCCGTGGTCAGGGGACCTGCGGCACCGTCGACCTTGCCGGCGTAACAGCCGACCTTGAGGAGCGCCGCCTGGAGGGCCCGGGTCGCCACCGGCGAGAGGCTGGATCCCGTCGTGGAGGTGCTCGAGGCACTTGTCGACGTGGTCGAAGTTGAGGATGACGAGCCCGACGAACACGCAGCGGCAATAAGCGTCAGTGCCGCACATGACGCAATGAGCATCGATCGTCGCCTGAGAGCGGCCCGAACGGTTCCGGGTCTTGGCGAGTCGATACGTGAACCCGAGTGCTCATCCATGCCCTCGCCTCTCGCTCTCAATAACTTCGCATACCCATTGACAGTGACGGTATCCGCGGACCTTCGGCAATCTGTGGATATCGCCTCAGCTAGTTTCCCCGCTCATCCCGCTCTTCGGTCAGGGCAGCCCGGTTGAACTTCATGACGTCGTTCCTCGGGATCGTCTCCACCAGCTCCACCGACTTCGGGACCTTGTACTCAGCGAGTCGGGTCTTGGCGAAGGTGATGATGTCGGCGGGATGAGGAGCGTCGGCAGGATCGACTGGCTGGACGATGGCATGCACTCGGCGGCCCCAATCGGGATCCCGTAGGCCGACGACGACGACGTCGGCGATCGCCGGGTGCTCGCTGAGTGCGGCCTCGATTTCTGCCGGGAAGACGTTGACGGCCCCGGTCACAATCATGTCGACGCGCCGATCGGCGACATAGAGGTAGTCGTCCTGGTCCAACCACCCCATGTCACCGACGGTCACAAATCCGTCGTCTGTCGAGAGCATCGGCTCCACGTTCCCACCCATGTAGGTCGCTTCCGGCCCGGAAGGTCTGCGCATGTAGATCCCGCCGATCTCTCCCGCCGCGAGCCCCTTTCCCCCATCACCGATGATCCGGATGTCGGTACCCATGTAGCCGCGACCGACGGTTCCCCGGTGCTCGAGCCACTCGTCCCCCCGGCAGCACACGTACCCGTGCCTCTCCGAGGCGCCATAGGTGACGAAGAACCGCTCGGGCCCGATCAGCTCACACCATCGCTGTCCGAGCCAGACCGGCAGCAGGGCTGCCCCCTGCTGCACCCAGTCGAGTGACGACAGGTCTCGCCGGTCGATGCCGGACACCTGGGCAAGACGCTGCAGCATCGGGGTCGCCCCGACGAACCCGGTCACACGGTGCCGTTCGATCAGACTCAGCACGCGCTGAGCATCGAAGCGCTCGAGCAGGACAACCTCGACTCCCGACATGAGGTTCCTGGTCACCGTGAAGCCGTTCGAGTGGTAGAGCGGCGCCGGGATCAGCACTCGTTGTGGCTGCGGGAGCGGCCCGTACGACTCGACGGCCGCTGCGGTCGACGCCCCTTCGACATACCGACCGGGGTTCTTCATCAGGATCACCTTGGGAGTGCCGGTCGACCCCGAGCTGCAGATCCCCCATCCGTGAGGGGGCGTCACTTCCGGAAGGGGATCGGTCGAGGCTGACATCGCCGCTTCGAAGAGCTCCGCGTGCTCGGCGTCCACGGTCAGGCGGGGATCGATGACCGCCAGCACCCGGTCCCGCTCCCACTCGGGAAGGTTCCACCGCATCGGGACCACAACGGCGCCAACCTTCCATCCCGCGAACGTCGCCACGAGGTGCTCCGGAGAGTTGGGAAGTGAGACGGCCATGTGGTCGCCCAGCGCGAGGCCCCGCGCCGACAGCACCCGGGCGAGCTGGGTCGACCGCTCATCGAGCTCGCCGAACGTGACGGTCCGCTCGCTCCCGTCCTGCGCCGCGAACACGATGGCGACCCGCTCCGGGCCTGCCTGGGCGACCCGGTGGATCTGGGCCCCGAAGGGCACCCCGGCAGATATCGCCGACGCCGGAGAGCCCTTCATCACGATCGGGGCAGACCGAGGCCCCGCTGGGCGATGATGTTCCGCTGGATCTCGCTCGTGCCCCCATAGGTTGTCGTTCCCAGCGCATACCGGTAGGAGTACTCCGCGATCCCGTTCGCGACGGCAGCGGGATCCCCGTCAGCTCGGATGCCGTCCGGCCCGAGCATGTCCATGAAATCAGCCGATTGCCTGGTCAGCGCCTCGGTGGCGAACAGTTTGGCCATCGATCCTTCGACCCCGGGGAGGGTCCCCGATTTCTGGACCCAGGCACACCGACGAGCCAGCAGGGTGCTGACCTCAGTCTCGGCAGCCGCCCGACCGAGGCGAGCCTGCACGTCGGTGTCCTCCGACTTCGGACGCCCCACATCGTCAACGGACGTGAGCGCCCATCGCTCCATCGCACGGAGCAGCCGACGCGAGTCACCCCCTTGAGGCAGGGATCGCTCGAACGTGAGGCCGACCGTCATGACCTC
>JBEKVF010000217.1:0-5112 GCA_049514295.1 Acidimicrobiales bacterium | reverse complement strand
CCGAGGATCGCGCGGAAGCGGAAAGAAGACGTCGACATTGACCCACCCTCGTCTCTCTGATCGCAGCAGAACGCGACCTGCGGCGACCCTAGCGAGATAGGTGACCGGGCGCCATTGGCTTTTGTTTGTGAACACGCGCACGAGGGTCGGCCAGCGTGTCGCCGTGCCCAGCCTCAGGCTCGGCCTTGATCAACGCAAGGTCAAAAAGAGCGCGGTCGGCCCGAGACCTCGGGGCAGCGGCCCCAATGGCACTTGTGGATGATTTGTCGTTGCGACCGACGTCTCTGGTGGGTCTCGGGCTCAGCCGAGAGCTCACGGTGCAGCGCGATCCCGATGTCGCCGGCCTTGGCCTCGACACTTTGCATCTCCACGCGCCACTCGAAGTCGGCGCTCTCGAGCACACCGTCGGTGCTGAAGATCGCCGCATCGAGGCAGGCCCGGCGCGCCGTCGGGCCGCTTACGGGACGAGGGGCACGAGCACCGGATGCACCGCGATGCTCAGCACGGCGACCAGGAGTACTCCCTGGAGGCAGGCCATGACCCCGACGACGGCCGCATCCATCCGCCGTGGAAGAGCCCAGGCGAAGGCGACGAAGAGCGGGAAGGCGGCCATGGTGTAGCGCGGGATGCTGTCCGTGAAGAACGCGCTGTAGGCGACCAGCAGCGTGCCGATCGTGTACACCCACCAACTCGCCGGGATGGCGACGCGGCCGGCACCGACCAGCGTGCCGACTCCGGCTCGGCCCATCCGGTCGAGCAGCCAGGTCCCGAGGCATCCCACGATCAGGGCGGCGCCCGCCATGGCATCGGGCACGAAGGTCTGCCCGCCGGGCCCCTGGTGTATCGCCGCGATCAGTCCCTCGAGCGGGGTCATGAACCAGATGAAGTGCTGGCCCTGCCAGAAGCGCTCCGAGGTGAGGAAGGCCAGCGGGGTTCCCACCATCGCCCAGCTGTAAACCATGAAGGACGCGAGCCCGAGTGGGGCGACGGCCGCGGCGACGGCCGGGCGCAGCGAGCGCCCGCGCCAGGCGGCGGGGACCGCGGTCACGATCACGGCCAGCACGACGACGGCCCCCGTGTTCCGGGTGAGCCCGGCGAGGCATGCGCACAGGGCCGCCGTCATCCAATAGCGGCGCGAGAGGGCGAAGAGGCATGCGGCCGCCGCGGTGAGGAAGAGCCCTTCGGTGTACGCCATGGACAGGACGTAGGCCATCGGGCAGAAGACGTAGAGCAGCACCGTCCGGTCGGCGAGTCGCTGGCCGAACACCTCCCGCACGGCGACCCAGATCGCCAGGGCGGAGGTGAGCCCGAAGATGAACGCGGCGACGAAAGCGGCATCCGGCAGGCTCAGCCGCGTCATCTCCGCCAACGCCCTGACCGCGGTGGGGAATGCCGGGAAGAAGGCCCACCGGCTCCCGTCACCCTCGTTGATCAGCTGGTGCGGGTAGCCGTGCTGGGCGATCTTGAGGTACCAGCGACCGTCCCACAGCGATCCCATGGACTGGACGACGCGCAGCTTCGGGAACATGGCCGTGGCGGCCAGCGCGGCAGCGAGGACGGCGACGCGCGAGGCGATGTAATAGGCCGTGGGCCGCAGGAGGGGCCGCAGGCGCGTCGTCAGGCTCGTGGCGACGATCGGTTCGGGGCGCCCGTGGGGCGCGGCGGGATCAGCGCCCGCGACCGGGATGACAGGAGACGGCGCCGACGGCGCCGGCGCGTCAATGAGATCGGTCACGGTACGGGGGCGGTGGCGGCAATCGGGTCGCGCGGTGCGGCGTCGGGCCGGAATGCCCATCCTCGCAGCAGGGAGAAGCGCGCCAGCGACGCCATGCAACTCGCGACAGTCGCCGCCAGCGCGTCGTACGCCAACGAGGGGCCGGCGAGGGCGCCGACCACGGCGATCGCCGCCGTCGTGGCCACCAGGCTGACGGCGTAGAGGACCGCGACCACCGCGGCGAACGGTGGCTGCACCGAGGGTCCTTCCCGTCCGGTACGGGAGCGCCGGGCGAGCGACCGGTGCAAGGCGGTGTTGATCAGCGTGCAGAACGCCAATGCGGCTGCGTTGGCAACCCACGGCCCGAGGGCCGACCAACCGAGAGCGAAGAGGAGCAGATAGCTCAGTGTGCTGAGGACGCCCACCCCGGCGAACGACAGCAGCTCATCGGCGCTGACCTGGCCGCTGCCGGTCGCAGTGTCCGGGCCCTGTGCCCGCACCCGCTCGCGATGGGGACCGCGCGCGAGACGCCAGACGCCTCGGAGGTCCTCGGCCGCGGTGGCCACGATGTCCACCGACGAGTCGGGGTCGTCGGTCCAGTCGACCGGAGTCTCGGCGACGCGCACCCCGAGCCGTTCGGCCGTGACGAGCAGTTCCGTGTCGAAGAACCAGCCGTCGTCCTCGACGAGAGGCAGGATCTGGAGCGCCCGGTCGCGCCGGATCGCCTTGAAGCCGCATTGGAAGTCTGTGATCCGGCTGCGCAGGGAGAGCCGGACGATGTGGCCGTAGGCCCGCGAAATCAGCTCGCGCTTGGGCCCGCGCACGACCCGGGAGCCGCGGGCGAGCCGGGTGCCCACGGCGAGGTCGCTGTGCCCCGAGAGCACCGACCCGATGAGCGGCAGGAGCGCCGAGAGCGAGGTCGACAGGTCGACGTCCATGTAGGCCACGACCTCGGCCTCGCTGGCCGACCACGCAGTGCGCAACGCGTAGCCGCGGCCCTTGCGTGAGAGGGTCAACGCCTGCACGCCGTCGAGAACCGCCGCCAGCCGTCGGGCGATCAGTGCGGTCCCGTCGGTGCTGCCGTTGTCGGCGATCGTGACGAGGGTGCGGAACGGGAACGACTCGTCGAGGTAGCGCCGGAGCGTGGTGATGCTGGCCTCGAGGTCTTCTGCCTCGTTGTAGACCGGGACCACGATCTCGACCTCCGGTGCCGGGGCGTGGCGGCTCGACTGCGCGCGCGAGCGGTCGTGGCCACATTGCGTGCCAGCTCGCCCCGGACGGGCAGGCAGGGCCCGAGCGGCAGGTTCCATCCGATCCCCCCTCAGGTCACGAGCGACGCAGCTGCTCAGGCACGCTCCGGCGCTCCGCTTCCTCCCTCAAGGCTACGGACGACGGGCCTCTCGGCACATGAGCCAAAAGGACCAGATTCGAGCCCGGCGGGCGCGATCAGCCGTCCGTGGGCGCCTTGCGCAGGGTGACTGTGACGTGCCGGACGCCCGGAGGAACGGTCACCGTGCCCGCCGCCTGGTTGACGATGCCGGCAGAGGTCGCCTCGATGTCGCGGATGAAGGAAGGGAGCTGGAACAGCACCGGCCCCTGCGGCGCCGCGCCGCGCAGGGTCAGGGAGACCTCTTTGCCGGTGCACGTGATGGTGACGGCGACGCGCCGGCCGGCCGTGGTGGGGAAGTTGGTGACGGAGATCGGCGTGCCGCGGCGCAACCACGACGGCGGGATGCCGCGGCCCACGACGAGCGAGCCGCCCGCCCGCTGGGCCACGAGCGAGTCGAGGAGGACCTTGTTGGCACCGGCCATGCCCCAGGCATGCGGTGACGATCCCTGCCCCGCCGCGGGGTGCCGGCCCACCCACGGAGAGCTCGGGTCGGGGGCGCTCGAGCTCTCCCACCACGACAGCGGCCCGCTCTGGCTGTTGGCGAGCATGAACTCGTAGCCCACGATCCCCTGGTCCCGGTGCGCGGTGCTCGCCAGGCCGGCCGCGCCGGTGGCTGCGTTGTAGGCGCTCGAGTAGTAGTCGCCGGGAAAGCCGCCGGTCGTGCCCGGCGGGAGGATGCCGCGCAGGCGGCCGAAGCCGTAGGCGTAGGTGGCGTCGATCATGGTGAGGCCCGGGCCGCTCAGCGGGGCGCCGAGGAGGTACCCCTCCCAGGCCCAGCTGCCGAAGCCGAACGGCGAGGTCCAGTTGGCGTCGCTCGGGTTGTCGCACCGGTTGGCGGTGTTCGGCTGCACCAGCGAGCAGGGCAGGTAGTCGAGGTTGTACCGGCTGATGGTCTGGCCGAGCACGGTGTTCGTCGCCGCCAGGAGGCTGCCGTACTGCGCCGTGGCCCAGGCGGCCTCGGTCGTGTCGCCCAGGGTGGCGGCGATGTAGCGGTAGGCGGCGAGGCCGAGCAGGGCCTCGTAGTCGTCGGTGGTCCAGTAGCCCTGGGTGTCGATGTCGTCGGTGGCCTCCATCGTCCCCATCGGCCCGGTCCGATCGGTTGCGATGGCGTGGGCGGCGTCCTCCATGCTCGGCTGGGCGGCGCCCATGGGGCCCTCGGAGGTGAGGTTCTGCGACACGAACGCCTTGTCGCCCGTCTTCATCAGGTACACCGCCCAGGGAACGGCGTAGGTCCACAGGCCGTCGACGTACTGCCCCTGGGAGCCGACGACGTTGCGGGCCTCGGTGAGGAGCGCGTGGGCTCCGGTGAAGTAGCCCTGGGTGAACAGGTTGGTGAGGATCCCCACCACATCGTGGCTGAATTCGCTCTCGTAGCCGTTGACGCCGGTGTCGATGTCGTTGCCGCTCCGCGTGATCTGCGTGGTGATGAAGCCGCTCTTGTACGCATTCACGAGCGAAGGGTCGGGAACACTGATCTGGGCGATGCCGGCGAGCTGGGTGGCCCAGAATGCCCGCATGTGCGCGAAGTGTGTCCCGAAGCCGCCTGCGGCGGCGAGCGCCTGCGCGCTGGGCCACGGAGAGTCGCTGCCGAAGCGGTCCGCAACCACGACGTAGTCGTGATTGACCGCGCTGTGCGGTCGCACGGTCTCGGGCGCCGTGTCGAGGGGCACCAGGGCCGGGGAGGCCTCCGGATCGGCCGTCACGGTGTGGCCGCTCTGGTTGGCGACGTGGACGCGGCTGTAGACGGCGACGAAGGGGTTGCCGCCGAGGACGACCTCGTCGGCGAACTCGGTGATGGAGACGGTGGCGCCCTGGTTGGCGAACGTCGTGACCTGGGCCGGGAGGTAGCCGCCGGCGTCGGACCACGTCGTCCGCTGGCCGTCGTAGATGCCGAAGCCGTCGTTCTGGAAGAGGTCGCCGGGGCCGTCCTGGACCACGAAGGTCCCGCCGAGGCAGGTGATGACGCTGTTGTGATCACCGAGCCACCCGATGGCCGAGGCGGTCCCGT
>JBEKVF010000216.1:0-5135 GCA_049514295.1 Acidimicrobiales bacterium | reverse complement strand
TCGATTCTTCCCCAGTTGCACACTCGGCGGTAGCGTGCCTCCGGTGGGTGTGTACCGGGACCAGGTGGTGCCCCGCCTGGTCGATCGGATGTGCGGAGCCGCCGGGTTCGATCGCTGGCGGGAGCGCGCGGTCGACGGCCTGTCGGGCCGGGTGGTCGAGGTGGGCTTCGGCTCGGGGCTCAACGTCCCGCACTACCCGGACACTGTCGAGGTGGTGCTCGCCGTGGAGCCGGCGGCGGTGGCGCGGCGCCGGGCCGAGCAACGGATCCGTGCCTCGCCGGTCCGCGTCGAGCACGTGGGCCTCGACGGCCAGGAGATCCCGCTGGACGACGCGTGCTGTGACGCGGCGCTCTTCACGTTTACCCTGTGCACGGTGCCCGATCCGGCCCGGGCACTATCCGAGGTGCGACGGGTGCTCCGGCCGGGCGGTGCGGTCCACTTCCTGGAGCACGGGCTCTCCCCCGAGGCCGGCGTGGCGAAGTGGCAACACCGCCTCGAACCGCTGCAGATTCGTGTCGCCGACGGGTGCCACCTCACCCGCGACGCGTCGGCGCTCGTGGAGAACGCCGGGTTCGTCATGCAACGAAATGAGCAGCGCTACGTGCGCGGCCCCAAGCCGTGGTGCTGGCTGACCCTCGGGGTTGCCACCAAGCCGGCGAGCTGAGGCCGGCAGGGCCACCGCGTGCGCTGGGCCACGGCGCGCCACGACGATCCCCACGACCGACGGGCGACCTTCAGAGGTCGAACGCCGTCGGATGCCTCGGCTCGTAGAGCAGCATGTGGCCGGCGCCGGGGATCTCGAGTTCGATGGTGCGGCCGAATGCGCGGTTCTCGATGCCGCCCACGAAGCGCGCCCCCTTGGCCGTGAGCTCGGCCACGGTCCCCTCGATGTCGTCACACGTGAGCGAGATCTCGTGGTGTGGCGCCCCGCCGTCGGCCGGGTGCACGCCGAGCTCCGAGGGGCCCGTCCCGAAGATGAGCCAGCCGCCATGGGCGTCCACGTGGGGCCAGCCGAGGACGTCGCGGAGGAACGCCCGCGCCGCTTCGGCATCCTCGGCGTAGACCAGGGTGTGGACCCCGGTGATCATGCACCGCGACGTTACGGGCACGCGGCCGCCGGCGCATGCGGTGCCGCTCAGGCTCGACTCTCCCGTGGGCGGAGCGAGCTAGGCGCCCGAGGCGACCTCACCGGCATTGGGGGCCTGGAGGTGGCCGAGCTGGTGCCGCAGGCACGCCTCGAGACCCGGATGGCGGAACACGTGGCCCGCGGCGGAGAGGCGGTCCGGGACGACACGTTGGCTGGCCTGCACCAGCTCGCTCGCGCCCTCGGCTCCGAAGAGGACCCGCGGCCCGAACGCGGGCACCGGCACGAGGGACGGCCGCCGCAGGACGTGGGCCAGCGTCGTGGCATATTCGCGGTTGTGCACCGGGTGCGGCGCGACGGCGTTGACGGGTCCGACGAGTCGGCCGTCGACGAGAGCCCGGCCGAAGACGTCGACCAGGTCGTCGATGCCGATCCACGACACCCACTGCGCTCCCCCGCCGACCGGTCCCCCCAGGCCGGCGGCGAAGAGCGGGCGCAGGAGCCTGAGCGACCCTCCCTGCGCCGATTGCACGATGCCCGTGCGCACGAGCACGACGCGGACGCCGGCGTTCCGTGCGGGCTGCGCGGCCGCTTCCCAGTCCGCCACCAGCTCGGCCAGGAATCCGGTCCCGCGGGTGCTTTCCTCGGAGAGCTCCTCGTCGCCCCGGTCCGCGCCGTAGAAGCCGATCGCCGACGCGGCGACCAGGACGCCCGGCGGGTCACTCATGGACGCCATGGTCCGGGCGAGCATGCTCGTCGGCCCGACCCGGCTGTCGCGGATCTCCTGCTTGTGGCGGTCCGTGAACCTGCCGGCGATCGACGCCCCGGCCAGGTGGACCACCGCATCGGTGCCTTCGAGCGCACCGGGGTCGGGGCGATGGGGCTGCCACTCCCTCTCGCCGCCGTCGCGGGGTGGGCGCCGCACGAGACGGATGACGCGGTGGCCGCCGGTGCTCAAGAACGCGCAGAGCGCGGTGCCGATGAGCCCGGACGACCCGGTGACGGCGATGGTGAGCGGCCGGGTCGTCAACTCCGCCATGACCCGGTGCGCGGCGAGGTCGGCCGCCAGCTGGCTGTGCCGGTACCGGAACGCCTGCGTCAGGAAGGACCCGGGAACCGGGCTGTCGACCACGTCGGTCATCCGGGTCCGGGAGCTCGTCAGTGACTCGAAGCTGTGTATGTGGCGCCACCGCAGTGGCAGAGAGACGAGCTCGTCCACGAACTGGTGCGGCGGTTCGTAACCGCCATGTTGCGCCACCCAGCGCACGCCTCCGGGTAGCCGTAGCACGGCCTTCCCGTCGCGCAGCGACGAGGATTCCGCCACGATCCGGATCGGCTGCCACGGTGGCACGAGGCGATGCAGTGCTCCGGGCCGCTCGTGCCAGGCAAACACCTCCGACACGGGGGCTTCGATGACGCTCGAGTGACGCACTCCCATAGCTATCCCATACCCGGCGCGCCGATGCCCGGCACGCCACCGATGGGCGCGGGATACCCGAGCCCGGCCCGCCTGGCTGTGGGCAGCCGCCACGGCTCGTGGACGGCCCCGCCGGCGACGTCAGCCAGCTCAGGGACGTAGCGGCGAACATAGGCCCCGTCGGGATCGTGACGTCGGGCCTGCCGGATCAGGTTGAAGCGACGATTCGGGCGCGTGTCGTTCCCAGTCCCGGCGATCCACTGCCAGTTTCCCGAGTTGTTCGCCACGTCAGCGTCGACCAGCCAATTGAGGAAGTGCCGGGCACCGAGCCGCCAGTCGATGCCGAGCTCCTTCACGAGGAACGACGCCGTCAGCATGCGGGCGCGGTTGTGCATGAAACCCTCGGCCAGCAGTTGCCGCATGCCTGCGTCGACAATCGGCAGCCCGGTGCGCCCCTCCCGCCACGCGTCGAAGGCGGCTCCCGCTCCGTGCGGACCCTCGCGGGTGCAGCTGCCATCAGGCAATTTTAGTACTAAATTTAGAGTCCCAGCCGCGGGAGGTGGGCACTGCCGCCGGCCGTCCGGTCGCCGTCGGGGCTGGCCGGCTGCGGCAAGGCTGGGAAAGGATGTGGCCCAGCCCAGCGGAGGGAGCCCCAACGCATGTCCACGCTGCTCGTCGACCGACCCCATGACGGTGTCGTCCGGATCACGCTGAACCGGCCCGACAAGCTCAACGCAATGAATGCAGAGCTCATCGACGAGCTCCATGACGCACTCAGCGACATCGCGGCAGATGCCTCGTGCCGTGTCGTGCTGCTCACCGGCTCCGGTCGGGGATTCTGCGCGGGCCTCGACCTGGGTGGCTACGGCCACGCGCCGGGCTCGGAGGGCCTCGGCCGGGTGGAAGGTACCTTCGCCACCCAGACGCACATTGCTGCGCTCGTCCCCCGTCTTCGCTCGCTGCCCCAGCCGGTCATCGCCGCCGTCAACGGGCCGGCCGCGGGGGGCGGCCTGGCGCTGGCGCTGGCCAGCGACATCCGGATCGCCGCGTCGTCGGCGCGCTTCAACGTCGCCTTCGTCCGGCTCGGGATCTCGGGCTGCGACATCGGCGTGAGCTGGCTGCTCCCCCGCCTGGTCGGCGCCTCGCGGGCCTGGGAGCTGATGCTGACCGGCCGCATCATCTGGGCCGACGAAGCGGACCGCATCGGCCTGGTCCTGCGGGTGGTCCCCGACGACGAGTTGCTCGATGCCGCGCTGGAGACGGCCGGTTTCATTTCCGCCAACAGCCCCTGGGGCATCCGCATGACGAAGGAGGTGATGTGGTCACAGCTCGAGGTCGGGTCCCTCCAGGCCGGCATCGACCTCGAGAACAGGACCCAGGCCCTCTCCTCCATGACGGGTGACATGCAGGAGGCAGTGGCCGCGTTCCTCGAAAAGCGACCCCCTCGCTACGGGAGCACGGAGACTCCATCGCCGTAGTCCCGGATCGCGCGCTGCCTGGCGTGGACGCGTGCACGGCCCGGCGTGGTGCCTTTCGGCGACCACTCCCCGCCAGCTGGAGCGATCCCGATACGAGTGCCCGCGTGGCTACGTTGGGACACCTGATGGGGGCCCCTACAACGTGACCGTCTCCGCCGTGGGCCGCGCATGGTGGCGGCTGGCCATGGCGGCGATGCTGCCCCTGGCGTTGCTCCTCGCCGGCTGCTCGGCCGGTGGCCACTCCGGCGAGGGCATGGCCGACCCCTCCCACTCCGTCTCCCCCACGCCGAACTACACAGACGTGTGCGCCCCCGTCGGCGCCGACACCTCCAGCCCGTGCCTGCGCATCACACTGGAGGCGATCGACTCCGCCCGGGAGAGCGAGGGCCTGGCCCCGATGAGGCTGCCGTCCGACTTCCCCCGCCTGACCGTTCCCGAGCAGCTCTTCGTCGCCGTCGACAGCGAACGTGTCGACCGGGGCCTCGCCCCGTTCACGGGCCTGACCCCGGCGCTCGACGTGAACGCCCAGAAGGGTGCCGACGCCGCCCAACTGCCGCCCCGCCCGGGCGCTGCATACGCATCAGTCGACACCGAATGGATCGGCGCAATCGACAACGGCCTCGACGCCGACTTCCAGTGGATGTACGACGACGGCCCGAACAGCGGTGTCCCGGGCTGCTCGGGCGGCCAGAGCTCGGGGTGCTGGGCCGACCGCCAGATCGTGCTGGACCGGTTCGGGTCTCGTCACCTCGTGATGGGGGCCGCCTTCGACCCGGCCGGTGACACATCTCCGAGCGACAAGGGTGGGTCCTCGCTCGCAGCCACATTCGCGGAGAGCAGGAAGGGGCCCGGCGCGTACAGCTACACCTGGAGGGACGCCCAGGCGGACATGGCGGCCGGGTCACTACGGCCGCTCCGGTCGATCCCGTCCTCGGAGTCCGACACCGGCATCCCCGACCCGCGCGCCAACGTCCTGCCAGTTCCCGACTACACCCGCGTCTGCGCCAACGGCCTCGACGACGCCCCTGCGTGCATTGATGCCGCCCTGGCCGCCATCAACCACGCGCATGCGCTGGAGGGAATCCGGCCCATGGTGCTCCCGTCCGGATTCGCACAGATGAGCGTGGCCGATCAGCTCTTCGTGGTCGTCAACCTC
>JBEKVF010000215.1:0-5148 GCA_049514295.1 Acidimicrobiales bacterium | reverse complement strand
GTCATCCAAACACGGCATGGTCACCTCAGCCCGCACGTCGTCATGGTCCACGAGGGGGAGATCCTCTGTGGCGACCGGCGATGCCCGCACATCGAGCTCCCCCAGGGAGCGGCCTTCGGCCCTTTCGAGGCCGGGCCCGGATGGAACGGGCCATGTGGAGTGGTTGTTTGCACTTGCCGCCAGGAGATAGAAGCCAAATGGCGAGGACCTATTCCTCTGGCCAGGCCATGACGGCTACGCCACAGTGGGAAGTGCGTTCTATGCCGATATGGGCGCGCCGAGAGGTCTCACGACCAAGAAGGGTGAATCACCATGGCAGGAAAGACCGAGCAGGTTAAGGGCCAGGCCAAAGAGGCAGTCGGAAGTCTGGTCGGCAACAAGGACCTTGAATCCGAAGGAAAGGCTGATCGTCAAGCTGGTGAGGCCAAAGAGAAGCTTGGCCACGCAAAAGACAAGGTGGAAGAGGTGGTCGAGAACGTGGAGCACAAAGCCGGAGACGTCATTGACACAGTCAAGGACGCTGCGAGTCCGCACTAGTCCACCCACACAGGAGCGCCAGATGGTGACCCGTCGCGTACGCCATCGATCCCGCGATAGGGGTAGGCCTTCACAGCTTCAACTGCTTTCTTTCGAGCCCGACAGCAGTGAGGATCTCCGAGCGTCGGGGGCCACACCCTCTCCGACCTATTGGCCCGCCTTGTTGTTCTTTGCTGAAGACTCCATCAGGACCTTCGTCCCAACCGGCGACTCCGACCTCAATGAGATTGACGGGCCCTAAGCTCGTGGTCCGAATCTGAAAGAGGCGGTGACGTCATGAGTGATGAGTCTCCAGCGTCGGATGGTCCCAACCCGCAGCCTGTCGAAGTACCCAGTGGGCCCAATCTGACGACTCCTGCTCCGGCTAAACCGACTGGACGCACTCGAATCTCAGGAGCCTGGGTGGGCGTCATCATCGGCGTTGTGGTGCTGGTGTTCCTGCTGGCGTTCATCATCCAGAACAGCCAGTCAGTGAAAGTGTCCATCTTCACCGTGAATGTGAACATGCCGCTAGGCGTCGCTCTGCTCCTTGCAGCCGTCGGCGGTGTGCTGCTCGCCGGGATCGTGGCGTCACTGCGGATTTGGCAGCTACGTCACCGCCTGCACCAGTCGAAATGAGCTAGCCGCCATTCGTTCTCGTGACCGGAGAATCGACCGTACGCCACTGCCGGATTCCGATCGGTCCTCGTGCGACGCTCCAAGCCCCATTCATGCCGTACGAGGGCGACCTCAGGGGACGAGCAGCACCCGTCCGAAGGCCTGGCGGCTCTCGATGTAGGCGTGGGCACCTGCAGCGTCCGAGAGCGGGAAGGTGCGGTCGATGACCACCTTGAGCTCACCTCTCGCGATGGCATCGAGGTGCCCGGCGATCATTGCGTGCGGGCGCGGCGAGAGGAGAAGCTCGGCGCCCAAGAAGTAGCCCGACAGCGTCTGGTTGTTCGGCCGCATGGTCGAGATGTCGAGATGCTCGGCCGCCGCCCGCCCCGCGTCGCCGACCGTGACGCAGCGGCCCCGGTAGGCGAGCACGTTGATGCTCCCCTGGAGGGTCACGCCCCCCACCGAGTCCACCACGACGTCGACGCCGCGACCGTCGGTCAGCCGGCGCGCCTCGGCGACGAAGTCGTGGGTGCTGTAGTTGATGCCCTCATCGAGGCCCAGTTCCCCCAGGCGTTCCAGCCGTTCGTCGCTCGAGGCCGTGGCGAGGACCCGGGCGCCGGCCCGCTTCGCCATCTGGATCGCCGCGATGCCCACCCCGCCCGCGCCGGCGTGGACGAGCGCGGTCTCGCCCGCCTGCAGGTGGCCGAACTCGAAGAGGCAGTCGTCGGCGGTGCCGAAGGGCACCGGCACACACGCCGCCTCGTCGGTCGAGACCCCGTCGGGGATCTTCCAGGCGAACGCCTCGGGCACCGCCCGGCGCTCGGCGTGCGAGCCGTCGAGGCCGACCGTCACGGCGCGATCCCCCACCGTGAACCCGCGCACGTCGGCACCGACCTCGGCGACCGTGCCGGCGCACTGGTAGCCCACGACGTGGGGCACGCGGGCCAGCGCCCCGCCCAGCCGGTTCAGCGTGTCGCCGCCCTCGATGCTGACCGCCTCGACGTCGACCAGGATGTCGCCCGGCCCGGCCACCGGGTCGGGCACGTCCTCGTAGCGAAAGACGTCGGGGGCCCCTGTCTCGTAGTACACCGCTGCTTTCATGAACGGACATACTCCCGCATCCGGAAGCGGCGTGTCCTCTTGGCGTACCACCCCGACGTCTGGGGCAGCTGGGTGGCGATCCTCCCGTTGGCATTCTTGAAGTAACTCTGGCACCCGTCGCTCCACACGGTGCCCGCCAGGGCCTCGGCCAGCTCCTGGTTGTAGGCGTCCATGACGTCCCGGCGGACGTCGACCGCGCGAGCCCGGCGGAGGCGCATGGCCCGCAGCGCGCGCAGCACGTAGGTGGCCTGCGCCTCGAGGATGACGATGATGGAGTTGCCGCCCTGGTTCGTGTTCGGGCCGTAGAGCATGAAGAAGTTGGGGTACCCCGACACCGTCAGGCCCATGTAGGCGTGTGCCACCTCGGTCCAGTCGTCATGCAGGCGGCGGCCACCGATGCCCACCACGTCGATCCCCTCGAGGTACTCCGTCGCCTTGAAGCCCGTGGCCAACACGATGGCGTCCACCGGTCGCTCCCGCCCGTCGTCGGTCACGATGGCATCCGGGGTCACGCGCTCGATGCCCTCGGTGACCAGCTCGACGTTGTCGCGCACCAAGGCCTTGTAGAAGTCGCTGCAGACCAGCGTGCGCTTGCACCCGAACGGGTAGTCCGGCGTGAGCTTGGCGCGCAGCTCGTCGTCCTGAATCCGGTGGTCGATGTGGCTGAGGGCCAGCGTCTTGAGCTGCTCGGCCACCTCGTCCCCGTGCCGGAAGGCGATCGTGTTCTCGAAGGCCCAGTAGATCTCGCGCCGGTGGCGCCTGATCGCGATCGGGTTATGCGCGAAGCGGCGCTTCTGCTCCTCGCTGAAGGGCTTGTCCGACCGGGGGAGGATCCACTGGGGCGTGCGCTGGAAGACGTGGACCTCCCGTGCCTCCTTGGCGAGCTCGGGCACGATCTGCGCCGCGCTGGCCCCCGTCCCGATGACCGCCACCCGGGCGCCCGCCAGGTCGTGCTCGTGCTCCCAGCGCGCCGAGTGGAAGCAGGGTCCGGCGAAGGAGCCGAGACCGTCGATCACCGGGACGAACGGGGTGGTGAAGGTCCCGATGGCGCTCACGAGCACGTCGGCGACGTAGCCGCCGCCTTCGGCATCGGTGAGACGCCACTGCCGTGCCCGCTCGTCCCAGCGCGCCGCGGTGATGCGGGTGTGGGGCCGCAGGTGGGGGCGGATGCCGAAGCGGTCGGCGCAATCCTCGAAGTACTGGAGGATCTCGGGCTGGTTGGCGTAGGTCTTGCTCCAGTCCGGCTTGAGGGCGAAGGAGTATGAGTAGAGGTGCGATGGCACGTCGCACGCCGCCCCGGGGTACGTGTTGGCACGCCAGGTGCCGCCCACGCCGTCGGACGCCTCGAAGAGCACGAAGTCACGCTGTCCCGACTTGGCCAGCCGGATGGCGAGCCCGAGCCCGCCCGCACCCGCCCCCATGATGGCGACCCGCCAGTGCGGATCCGCACCGCCGGCCCCCTCCCCGCCCCCCGCCGACACGGTCACCCGTCGGCACCCGCGAGCGTGGCCAGGTTGCGCCGGGTGACGTCGTCCATCAGCTCCACCCGCACGCCGTTGGGGTCGCGCACCACGGCCAGGCGCACCGGGCCCACCGCGGCCACGGTCGGCTCTCCCCCGACGCCGAGCGCCGCCAGGCGCGGCAGGACCGTGTCGAGGTCGGCGTGGAGCGACAGCAGCATGAAGCCCTCCGCCAGCCCCGGAGCGTCGGCACCCGGCGGGGCCGTGCCGTGCCGGGCGACGAGCTCGACGATGCCGCTCTGGGGTGACGCCGCCTCGCCGAGGAACACCGAGCGCAGCGTCGTCGACTCCCCGCCGAACAGCTCGGGCCACGGGCCCGCGAACGTCTGGTCCATGACGACCTCGAACCCGAGGCCGTCGCGCCAGAACACGAGGCTGGCCTCGACGTCACGCGTCGCGATCGCAGAGTGGTGCAGCTTCGCCACGGGGCCTCCGAGGAAGGTGATGAGGCCAAGAGTCTGCCACCGCTTGCCGGGTACGGTCTGGCCCTGGGCGGGTCCGAAGGGAGGCACATGGAGGACTGGGCACAGCCGCTTGCGCTGGTCGTCGGGGGCGGTTCGGGCATCGGCGCCGCGCTGGCCGACGCGCTCCGGGCGCAGGGCACCACGACCGTGACCTGGGATATCGCGGGCACCCACGACGTCACCTGCGACGTGACCGAACCCGACGAGATCGACGAGGCCGTGGGCATGACCCGCATGCGCTGGGGCGTCCCGACCTCGGTCACGGTGACGGCGGGCGTCGGCCACGCTGGGATGCTGGTCGACGCCGCCCCGGAGGACTTCGACCGGATCATGCGGGTGAACGCCCGCGGGCCCTGGCTCTGCATGCGGGCCTGGGTCGGCGCCATGCGGGACCAGGGGATCGCCGGCTCGTTCGTCGCCGTCTCGAGCGTGAGCGCGCGGTTGGTGGACCGCAACATGGGCCTCTACTGCGCGTCCAAGGCGGCGCTGTCCATGCTGGTCGAGGTGGCCGCCGCCGAGTGGGGGCCGCTGGGCCTCCGCGTCAACGCCGTGGCACCCGGCGTGACGCGCACACCAATGCTCGGGAGCGGGCCCTCGGCGTCCGTCGAGGGCTCACCGTGGCTCGCCGGCGTGGCCGACCGCACCGCGCTGGGCCGGCTGGGCGAGGCCGACGACATCGCCCAGGCCATCATCGCCCTGCACTCCATGGAGTGGGTCACCGGGCAGGTGGTCGAGTGTGATGGCGGGCTCTCGCTGCGCAGTCCCATCGACTCCTACGGCGAGATGCAGCGCATGCGGGCCGGGCCGCGCGACCGGAAGGGCTGAGCGCAGGGCTCAGGCGGCGCCCTGTGGCCGCAGCCCGTCACACACGATGCCCAGCAGATCGCAGGCGGGGGCCGCATCGGTGTGCGTGGACGCCTGGCAGGTCG
>JBEKVF010000214.1:0-6970 GCA_049514295.1 Acidimicrobiales bacterium | reverse complement strand
GACACCGTCCCGCACGCCGCACCATCCGCCGCCGCCGGCCTCACTGCTCCTCCCCCCGCAGAAATCGCTCCAGCTCGGCGGCGATCTCGTCACCCGTCGGCACCGCGTCGACGCCCATCGCGTTGCCCTCCGAGGCGTCGATGCTCTCCTCGAGCTTGGCCACCATGGCCTGGTGCTCGGAGTTGTCAGAGATCAGCTGGTCCACCTGGCGCCGGGAGCTGTCGGCGGCCCGTCGTAGCGCCGAGGTGTCCAATGACAGCCCGGCCACGCTGGCCAGGCCCTCAATGAGGGCGGCGCTCGCCTCGGGGAACGGCATGCCCGCCACGTAGTGGGGGACCCGGGCCCACAGGCTCACCACGGGCGTGCCGATGTCGCCGAAGGCCAGCTCGAGCGCGGACTGCACGCCGGCCGGCACCTCCAGCTCGCCCTGCACGATGCCCACCTTCTCAATGAGGTCGGACGAGGCCGCCGGGGCGGTCGCGGCCAGCTTCACCGGTCGCGTGTGCGGCGCTGGCGCGGGGAAGGCACCCAGGCCGACCACCAGGCGCACCCGCCAGGACCGGGCCAACCCGACGACGGCGTCGGTGAAGGCGCGCCAGTGGAAGTCGGGCTCGGGGCCCACCAGGTAGAGCATGTCCCGCCCCGACTCGTCCTGACCCTGGCGCACGACGGTGCGCGGCCACGTGAGCTCGGTGGTGACGCCATTGACGATGCGCGCCACGGGCCGCCGGGCCCGCTGGTCGAGGAAGTGCTCCCCGTTGAAGGTGACGATCTGCTCCGTGTGCGCCTGGCCGAGCAGTGACGCGACGGCCGTCGTCGCACCGAGGCCGGCGTCGACCCACCCCTCGAGCGACACCACGAGCACGGGCTCGTTGAGGACTGGCTCGTGGTGAACCTCGAAGAGCTCGGTCAGCCCGTGGCCCTCGGGGCTCATGGCACGGTCTCCAGTGCCTCGGCTGCCATCTCGAAGAGTCGCCGCACCTGGGCCGGGTAGCCGTCGACGCTGCCCCGGTCGCCCGCGCCGGCCCCGGCGACGTAGCGGGCGTACACGCCCTGGAGGATGCAGGCCAGCTTCCAGTAGCCGAACGCGGTGTAGTAGCCGACGCCGGAGATGTCGAGATCCGAGACCTCGGCGTAGCGCTCCAGGACCTGGGCCCGGGTCGAGAACCCCGGAGCCGTGGTGGGCGAGAGCCCGAGCACCGCCGTCGCGTCGGTGGGTTCTGCCCAGTAGACCATCAGGATTCCCAGGTCGGCGAGGGGGTCGCCAAGGGTGCAGATCTCCCAGTCGAGGATGGCTCGGACGCTCCCGTTGCCGGCGAGCACCACGTTGTCCATGCGGTAATCCCCGTGCACCACCGAGGTCCGCTGCTGCGTGGGGATGCGCCGGGCGAGCTCGGCGCTCACGCGCTCGACGATCTCGCCGTGGTCCACACCCTCGACCTGCATCTGCTCGTACTGCCCGCGCCAGCGCTTGAGCTGGCGCTCGATGTACCCCTCGTGCCGCCCGAGGTCCCCGAGCCCCACCGCGTCGGGGTCGACGGCGTGCAGTGCGGCCAGCGTCTCAGCCATGTGGTCCCCGACGGCGCGCCGTGTCGTCTCGTCGAACGCAGCCTCGGCCTCGGGCGCGGTGCGCAGGATGTGACCCTCCACGAACTCCATCACGTAAAAGGGGCGTTCGTTGACTGCCTCGTCCGTGCACAGCCCGACGGTGACGGGCACGGGGATCGCGGCCGGGAACAGCGAGTGCATCAGCCGGTACTCGCGCGACATGTCGTGCGCCGTCGGGAGCACGTGATGCAGGGGCGGCCGGCGCAGGGCCCATTCCCGCCCCTCGGCGTCCTCGACCCGGAAGGTGAGGTTGGACCGGCCGCCCGCGATCAGGGTGAAGGTCAGGGGGGTGGAGATCTCGGCGATGTGGTCGACCATCCATGCGGTGACCTCGGCCTCGTGAATCCCCTCCGGTGCCTGCGACATGCAGACTGACGCTAATCGGTGCCGCGCGGCCCATTCAGACGCCGGGCACACAGCGAGGACCCAGGTTCCGCTCCGGGCGGCAGGCCATCGACCCTGGTGCGGGGCCTGCCCGTCCATGCCGGACGGGAACAGCCATTAGCGTCGGGGCCGATGGACGTCACCGACCAGACCTTCCAGTCCGACGTCGTGGCCCGCAGCGCGACGGTGCCCGTGGTCGTGGACCTCTGGGCCCCGTGGTGCGGGCCGTGCACGACCCTTGGCCCCATGCTGGAGAAGGCCGTGGCCGACACCGGGGGAGCGGTGGAGCTGGCCAAGGTCAACGTGGACGAGAACCCGCAGATCGCCCAGGCCTTTCAGGTGCAGTCGATCCCCGCCGTTTTCGCGCTGCGCGACGGCCAGGTGGTGGACCAGTTCATCGGTGCGCTGCCCGAGGCCCAGGTGACCGCGTTCGTCCAACGCCTCGCGCCGGCTCCCAGTGAGGCCGACACGCTCGTTGCGGCGGGGGACGAGGCCTCCCTGCGCCAGGCCCTCGAGCTCGAGCCGGACCACGCCGCTGCGACAGAGGCGCTCGCCCGCGTCCTGATCGACCGGGGGGAAGCGGCCGAGGCGCTGGCGTTGCTGGCCCGCCTGCCCGAGACCGAGGCCGGCCGCGCCCTGGGGGCCGAGGCCCGCCTGCTCGAGGCGGGCGTCGATGTCTCGCGCTCGGGCCGCGAGGAGATCGAGGCCAAGCTCAACGAGTTGCTCGACCGTGTCCGCGACGACGTCGCCGCCCGGCAGGAGTTCGTGGACCTCCTCGAGGCGATGGGCGCCGAGGACTCCCGCACCAACGAGTACCGGCGGGCACTGGCAGCGCGACTGTTCTGATGGCCGCCCCGGCCGCCGTCGCCACGGCGCTCGACCTCGGCGGCCGCCGCTACGACCTGACGCACCGGGCGCTCGTGATGGGGATCCTGAACCGCACGCCCGACTCCTTCTACGACAAGGGAGCCACGTACGAGCTCGACAAGCTCTACGCACGGGCCGACCAGCTGGTGGCCGACGGTGCCGACATCCTCGACATCGGCGGCGTCAAGGCCGGTCCGGGTCCCGAGGTCACCGAGCCCGAGGAGCTCGACCGCGTGGTTCCCGTCGTCGCCGGCCTGACCGCGCGCTTCGATGCGCCCGTGTCCGTCGACACCTGGCGTGCCTCGGTCGCCCGCGCCTCGTACGCCGAGGGCGCGGTGATGGGCAACGACATCAGCGGCCTGGCCGACCCCGATTACGCGGCGGTGGCGGCCGAGCAGGGTGCCGCGGTGGTCATCACGCACATCCGGATCGGCCCGCGCATCGCCGACCCCGACCCGCACTACGACGACGTCGTGAACGACGTGGCCCGCTTCCTCTCCGACCGGGCGGCGGGCGCCCGTGACGCCGGCATTCCCGCCGACCGCATCGTGCTCGATGCCGGTCTCGACCTTGGCAAGACGGCGGAGCAATCGCTGACCCTCCTGCGCGCGTCGTCGACCCTGGCCGCGCTCGGCTACCCGCTCCTACTGTCCGCGTCCAACAAGACGTTCCTCGGCAAGGTCCTCGATCTGGAGCTCACCGAGCGGCGCGAGGCTTCCATCGGCGCGGCGGCACTCGGCATCGCGTGGGGCTGTCGCATCGTGCGGGTGCACGACGTCAAGGGCACCTGCCGGGCGCGCGACGCGCTCGCCGCCATCAGCGAGGCCCAGTGACCAAGGCGGTTGCCTCGACCTATCTCGTCAAGGGCGACGACGCGTCGGTGGTGGCCCAGGAGGTGCGCGCCCTGCTGGCCGAGGTGGTGGGCGATCTCGACCACGCTCTCGTCGTGGAGGAGATCGGTGGTGGCCCCGGCGAGGAGCTGAGCGTCGGCGCCGTCGTCGACGCCTGCCTGACGCCGCCCTTCCTCGTGGACCGGCGCGTGGTGGTGGTACGCGAGGCGGGGAGGCTGCTCACCGCCGACGTGCCCCGGCTGGTCGAAGTGGTCCAGGACCCGCTCCCCTCGACGGTCCTGGTGCTCGTGGGTGGGGGTGGAACGGTTCCCGCTCCTCTCGTGAAGGCGGTGAAGGAGGCGGGGCGGATCATCGACGTGACCACCAGCAAGGCGGGCGATCGCAAGGCGTGGCTGCACGAGCACCTCCGGGGGGCGCCGGTGAAGCTGGAGCCCGGGGCCACCGATCTGCTGGCCGGCCACGTCGGCGAGGACCTCGGTCGCGTCGAGGGTCTCCTCGGCGCCCTGAGCGCCGCCTACGGCGAGGGGGCCCATATCTCCGCCGAGGAGTTGGCGCCGTACTTGGGTGAGGCGGGCAACGTCCCGCGCTACGAGCTGACCGACGCCATCGACAGGGGTGACCCCGGGCGGGCGCTGATCGTGCTCCACCGCGTGCTCGACGCCGGCGGCCTGGTGCCGATCCAGGTGCTGGCCACGCTGCACGGCCACTTCGCCAACATGCTGGCCCTCGACGGCGACGACATCGGGGGCGAGCGCGATGCGGCGGCACTGCTCGGCACCGCGCCGTTCGTGGCCAAGAAGGCGCTCGAGCAGTCGCGCCGGCTCGGGAGCGCCAGGATCGCCGAGGCCATCAACCTCATCGCCGCGGCCGACCTCGACGTGCGCGGGGCGAGCGGCCTCAATGCCGAGGTCGTGATCGAGATCCTCGTGGCCCGGCTGGCCCGCCAGACGCGGCCGGCCCGCCAGCCACGCCACCGCGCTGCAGCACGTCGCTAAGCCGGACCTTCGGGGGCGCGCCGGCTCAGCGGCGAGGAGAAGAACCAGCGGTGGTTCTCCGGGTCCCGGGCCCCGTACTCGCGCAACCCGTAGTCCCGGTCTGTCGGCTCGCTGTCGATCCGGGCACCGGCGGCCCTGGCGTGGGCGTAGTGCGCGTCGACGTCGGGCACCACGACCTCGAGCCCACCGTGCGACATGGCGGCGCCGCGGGGCGAGGCCATCGCGTGCTCCGCCGTCACCCTGTGCAGCCAGATGGCGGCGTCACCGTTGCACACCTCGGCGTGGACGACGGTCCCGTCATCGAGGCGGTGGAGTCCGCCGTCGACGAGGAAGTCGTGGGCCGCCTGAATGTCCTCGTAGACGAGCACGGGGATGACAGCGGTCGTGCTCATGGTGGTGCTGGTGGTGTCGCCGGTCGTGGCCATGTCTCCACTATGCGGGTGCGCGGGCCTCGTCGTCTTGCACAAACCTGACCTCGGGGGCCGGACTGCCGAGCGCCTCGTCGAGCGGGACCACCGCGTCGTTCAGATTCTCGACCGTCCCGAACAGCGCCAGTGCGCCGGCCGGGGTCAGCTCGACCTGGACCCCGAGCTGGTGGCCCCCGACGCCGGTCATGCTCGAACGCGACTGGTTGCCCACGACGAACGCGCCGAGGGTCTGCACCGGGCCACCTCCCGGCGCAGGAAGCCGGACTCAGGCCATTCCTCGTAGCCGACGTAGTGGCGGACCACCGACGCGCTCGACGCGCCCCCGGCGCGCTGGGCGGCCTCATGCACGCCCCGCTCGGACAGCCGGCGGGTCAGGACGAGTCCGTCCGCCATCGCTCCAGCTTCCCACGGCCGGGCGTCGCGAGCACCCGGGTGCTGGACTGGCGCCATGCTCGAGACGCCCGAAGAAGTCCAACGCCTCCAGGACCTGCTCGACGCGTCCATGGCGACCGGCGGGACCCACCTGCGCGGCATCATCACCGACGAGCGCCGGCTCGGCGCGCACGAGCTGACCGAGCGGCTCCGGGGGATGCGCCTGCTCGTGCTGGCCACCGTCACGGCGGACGGGCGGCCGCTCGCCGGCCCGGTGGACGGTTACTTCCTGCACGGCACGTTCTGGGTCAGCTCGGGCCGCGACTCGGTGCGCATGCGCCACCTGGCCGCCCGCCCGGCCGTGAGCGCGACCCACCTGCCGGGGGAGGAGCTCGCCGTGACGGTGCACGGCAGGGCCGAGCTGTTCGAGCTCGACGACCCGGGGTTCGGGGAGCTGCGTCAGGCCATGCTCGACGAGTACCTGCCCAAACAGGGGCCGTCCTTCGAGACGTGGCTCGACAACGCCGACGCGGTCGGGGCCCGGATCGTGCCGGAGAGGATGTTCACCTTCCACCTCGACGGGTAGCGCACGCCGGCCGACGGCCGCGGCGCGACACCGACGAGGGGGGCGAAGGAGGAAGAGGAGAGAGGAGGGCGAAGAAACGAACGAGGTGAGCCCGTGGGCTACTCGGCCGCCGCCTCGATCGCGGCGACCCGCCGCACGAGGCGGGACTTGTGGTTCGCCGCCGTGTTCTTGTGGATCACGCCCTTGGCCGCGGCCTTGTCGATCCGCTTCACGGCCAGGCGCAGGACCTCGACGCTGTCCTCGGCCCCGGTCTCGGCGGCCACCACGGCGTTCTTGGAGCGTGTGCGCAGCTCGGCGCGGACCGACTTGTTGCGCAGCCGGCGCTTCTCGTTCTGGCGGTTCCGCTTTATCTGGCTCTTGATGTTGGCCACGTGTCGATCCTCGGTGCTTTCGAAAGGGGGGCGGCGATGGGCGCATGGTCCACCGCTGCGGAGGACAACTGTAGCAGGTGGCGGGCCCATTTTGGGCGGCGCCACCTCCGGTGGGCTGGACCAAGTTCCCAGGCCAGGCGACCAGGGTCGACGACGTGGGCCGGTACGATCGACAGACTGTGCCGCCCCCCGCAACCTCCGCCGGACCCGTCGCGGTCGAGCGCATCCGCAACTTCTCCATCATCAGCCACGTCGACCACGGCAAGTCGACCCTCTCGGACCGCATCCTGGAGATCACGGGCGCCGTCGACCCCCGGCTCATGCGGGAGCAGTACCTCGACTCCATGGACATCGAGCGGGAGCGGGGCATCACCATCAAGGCGCAGAACGTGCGGGTCGAGTACGGCGGCCACATCCTCCACCTCATCGACACGCCGGGCCACGTCGACTTCGGCTACGAGGTCTCCCGGTCGCTGGCCGCCTGCGAGGGCGCCGTCCTGCTGGTGGA
>JBEKVF010000213.1:0-5191 GCA_049514295.1 Acidimicrobiales bacterium | reverse complement strand
CGGGGTCGGGGGTCATCGGCAAGATCGCCCGGTCGGGTGACATCCCGCTCGGCTACTACAACGATCCGAAGAAGACCGCCGAGGTGTTCATTCAGGTCAAAGGGACGCGCTACGTCATGCCCGGCGACTACGCCACGGTCGAGGAGGACGGGTCGATCACCTTGCTCGGCCGGGGATCGATCGTCATCAACTCCGGTGGCGAGAAGATCTTCCCCGAGGAGGTCGAGTCCGCCGTGCGCTCGCACCCCGACGTCATGGACGCCATCGTCTGCGGGGCACCCGACGAGCGCTGGGGCCAGACGGTCGCCGCCATCGTGCAACCCAGGGTGGGCCACGAGGCACCCTCCCTCGAGTCCGTGCAGGAGCACTGCCGGCAATCCATCGCGGGCTACAAGCTGCCCCGCCGGCTGTACGTCGTCGACGCGGTGGAGCGCTCCCCGTCGGGGAAGCCGGACTACACGTGGGCGGCGGCCATCGTGAACGCGGGGGCACAGGCCTGAACGACACGATCCCGGGCCGCCCCGTCGGCCCGCGTGCCATCGTGTCGACAGGCATCACCGCAGCGCGTTACGGTTCGTCGATCACTCGGGGCACGGACACTCCACGCTCGGCCATGCGGTCGACCTCGGCCGGGCGCCGCGCTCGACCGTCACTCCGCGCCGGGTTCGCGGGGATCAGCCTGCTCCTCCTCACCACGGGCGCTGCGCTGGCGCTGTCGGGCGGTGGCACAGCAGGCGCCGCGGCCAGTGCACCGCACGTCGACGCCACGACGTCGTGGACCGTCTACCACGGCGACCCGCTCGGCACCGGCGTCGACACCTCGGGCGTCACGTTCTCGCCGCCCAACCTGGCCTGGAAGTCACCCGCCCTCGACGGCCAGGTCTTCGGGGAGCCGATCGAAGCCACCGGGCGCGTCTTCGTGGCCACGGAGAGCGACACCATTTACGCGCTGGCGGCCAACACCGGTGCGGTCCTGTGGTCGACCCACGTGGGGAATCCGGTGCCGTCGGGAACGACCCAGTACCTCCCGTGCGGGGACATTCAGCCCACGGTCGGCATCACCGGCACGCCTGTCGTCGACCCCTCCCGCGGGGAGATCTTCGCCGTGGCCGACGAGCTGGTCAACGGTGCGCCGGCGCACTACCTGGTCGGTCTGAACATCTACACCGGTGCCTCGGAACTCGACCAGGCCGTCGATCCTCCCGACTCGAGCGTCAACCCGCCCGGCAACCTGCTGCAGCGCACCGGGCTGAACCTCGACGGGGGCAACGTGGTCTTCGGGTTCGGCGGCAATTCCGGTGATTGCGAGCCCTACCACGGGTGGATCGTCTCGGTCCCCGAGGGGGGCGGGGGCGTCGGGTACTACGACACGACCGGCAGTGTCTCCAACGGGACCCAGGGCGCCGTCTGGCAGGGGGGCGCCGGGCCCGAGGTCGACGCCGGCGGCAACATCTGGGCAGCGACCGGCAACGGGTCGGGGTCGTCGCCCTACGACGGCAGCGACTCGGTGATCGAGCTCTCGCAGGCGCTGGCGCTGAAGCAGTTCTTCGCTCCGTCAGACTGGCAAACCGACAACCAGCAGGACCGCGACCTCGGGTCCGGCGTGCCGGCGCTGCTCTCGAACGGGACGGTGTTCCAGGCCGGCAAGTCCCAGCGGGGGTTCCTGCTGAACCAGGCGAGCCTGGGCGGCGTCAACCCGGGCGTGACGACGATCTCCTTGTGCGGCGGCGCCGAGGTCGACGGTGGGAACGCGGTGCAGGACACGACGGTGTACATCCCGTGCCAGGGTGGGGTCGAGGCAGTCCAGACCAGCCCGTCGCCCAGCGTGCTGTGGACGGCGCCGAACGACATCGGGGCGCCGCCGATCCTCGCCGGCGGTCTGGTGTGGTCGATCAGCGGGAGCACCCTCTACGGCCTCGACCCCACCACCGGCACCCCGGTGCAGCAGGTCTCCGTCGGCGGCGAGGCCAACCACTTCCCGACGCCGTCGGTGGGCGACGGCCTACTGCTGGCACCCTCGACCGACCAGGTCTACGCCTTCTCCGGCTCGGCCGGCCTTCCCGGCCCGCCCTCGCCCCCGCCGCCCGCCCCGGGGAACTCCTCGTACTGGCTCGTCGCGTCCGACGGCGGCAACTTCAATTTCGGCAACGCCGGCTTCCACGGATAGGCGGGCAGCATCCCGTTGAACAAGCCGGTGGTCGGGATGGCGCCCACGGCATCGAAGAACGGGTACTGGCTGGTGGCCTCCGACGGTGGGATCTTCACCTACGGTGATGCTGACTTCTACGGCTCCATGGGCGGGAAGCCGCTGAACGCGCCCATCGTCGGCATGGCGGCGACGCCCGACGAAGGCGGGTACTGGCTGGTCGCGTCGGACGGGGGGATCTTCAGCTTCGGCGACGCGAAGTTCTACGGCTCCGAGGGCGGCAAGCCGCTCAACAAGCCCATCGTCGGCATGGCCACGACGACGGACGGGCTCGGCTACTGGCTGGTCGCCTCCGACGGCGGCATCTTCAGCTTCGGCGACGCCAACTTCCACGGTTCCATGGGCGGCAAGCCGCTCAACAAGCCCATCGTCGGGATGGCCGCCACCACCGACGGGCTCGGCTACTGGCTGGTCGCGTCCGACGGGGGGATCTTCAACTTCGGTGACGCCGGCTTCTACGGCTCTGCGGGTGGCACCCCGTTGAACAAGCCGGCCGTCGGCCTGGCGGCGACGCCCGACGGTCGCGGGTACTGGATCGCCGCCTCCGACGGAGGCATCTTCAACTACGGGGACGCCAACTTCTACGGCTCCATGGGCGGCACGGTGCTCAACAAGCCGGTGGTGGGAGTGGCGTCCGCGAGCTGAGGCTCGTCTCGTCCGGTTACTCCGCCTCGAGCTCCCGCAGTGCGATGACCGCGGCCGGGGTCGGAGCAAACCCGCACGCCTCGACGTAGAAGCCGCGCAGCTCCTCTTCGAAGTCGACGTGGAGCCATTCGCACCCGGCGCCCCGCGCCTCCCTCCTGGCCACACCCACGAGGCCGGTGCCGATCCCCCGATGGCGGGCGCCGGCGTCGACGAGGGTGTCCGCGACGAAGGCATGGACACCGCCGTCCCAGGCCACGTTCACGAACCCGACCAGGCGCTCCCCCTCGTAGGCACACACCCAGCCCAGGCTGTGCTGCTCGACCTGGTCATTCCAGCCGATGTCGAGCACGGCGTGACCGAAGCCCTCGGCGTGGAGCGCATTGACGTCTGCGTCCGTGAAGGCACCGCGCCATCGGTACACCACATCCATCGGACGAAACCTAGGCCCGCATCACGCGATGATGCACGGGTGCCAACAGGCCCCCTCCTCCTGCTGACCGGCTCCCCCGGATGCGGCAAGACCAGCGTGGCGCCGCTGGTGGCGGATCGCCACGACCTTTCGGCCTGCCTCGACCTGGACTGGTTCTTCGCCAAGGTGCGCCGGGGCGTGATCGAGCCGTGGCGGGAGGAGGCACACGCGCAGAACCGGGTCGTGCTCCGCGCCGCGGCCGAGGCGGTGGCGACGTTCGCCGAGGGCGGCTACTTCACTGTCGCCGAGGGCATCCTCTACCCGTTCATGCTCGACCTCTTCGTGGCGGCGTGCGAGCCGCACGGCATCGACGTCAACTACGCCGTGTTACGGGCCCCCATCGGCGTCGTCCAGCAGCGGGTGCAAAGTCGCAAGCTCGAGCCACCGCACGCCGGCGCCCTGGCGGACGCGACCGTGGTCGACGACCTGTGGACCCAGTTCGAGAGCCACGGCGTGGAGGAGCGCCACCGGGTGGACTCCGGAGCGGGCGGGCCGGCCGAGGTGGCCGAGGAGATCGACCGCCGGATGCAGTCCGGCGGGTTCCGCCTGTAGCCGGCTGCTACTTGCCGCCGGCGGCCAGCCGCAGTTTGGTCGTGAGGTGCTCCGGGTCCTTGTCGAAGTCCTTGAGCACGTGCTTGCCGAACGTCTCGACGGCCTCCTCGCACGACTCGATCGGCATGGAGGTCGACAACATCCCGAAGGCCAGCTGGTCGGCGCCGGTCGCGACGAAGCTCTCGACGGCTTTGCCGACCTCGTCGGGGGTCCCGACGGCGGTGACACCCGCCGCGATGGCGGCGTCGAGCGTGGCGGCGTCCATGGCGGGGATGATCGCGGGCCACTCGGGAATGCCCGGCGGGCGGGGGAAGGTGTCGAGGTAGCGGAACACCAGGCTCAAGTGGTAGTTCGAGTCGGCCTCGAGGAACGTCTGGCGCGCCTTCGCGCCGTCCTCCATGCAGATCATCTGGGTGGTGATCATCACGTTGTTGTTCACGAAGCCGCCCACCGGGGTGGTGCAGTCCTGGATCTTCTCCTTGTAGCGGCTGACCAGCGGGGTGAGCTGGTCCGGGGTGGAGAAGCCGAAGCACAGGACGCCGACGCCGAGCTCGGCGGCCAGGTCGAACGTGGACGGGCTGCCGGCCGCCATCCAGATGGCCGGGTGGGGCTTCGAGTACGGCTTGGGCAGGACGTTCCGGCTCGGCATGGAGAAGAACTTGCCCTCGTAGCTGTAGTCCTCGTCCTTCCACATGCGCACGATCTGGGGCAGGGCCTCGGCCACCATCTCGCGGGTGAGCTCGGGGTCCTCGATCCCGAAGCCCTTCTGCTCGGTCGTCGACGAGCCGCGGCCGGTCCCGAACTCGAAGCGGCCCTCCGAGAGGTGGTCCAGCATCGCCACCCTCTCCGCGATGCGGGCCGGGTGGTTCACCGGCGGCGTGATGTTGAAGATGCCCGACCCGATGTGGATGTTGCTCGTCTTGGCGGCCACGAAGGCGAGGAACGACTCGGAGGCCGACAGGTGCGAGTACTCGGTCAGGAAGTGGTGCTCGGACGCCCAGGTGTACTTGAAGCCGGCCTTGTCCGACGCCACGATGAACGCCACCTCGTCCATGATGCGATCGTGCTCGGCCGACTCACCGTGCTGCTCGACGTACTTGGGCAGCACACAGGCGGCGTTGAAGATGCCGAATTCCATGGGGTTGCACGTCCTCGTCTACGGTGCCGCGGTCCGTTCCGCCGGCGCTCCTGCGACGCTAACACGGGGCAGGCTAAAGTGCAACGTGTTCCAATAATGGGCATTCCACCCCAGGTCAGAGACGTTCTGAGATGCAGTGACTCCATCTGAGGCCCAGCCGAGACCACCCGAGACCATCACG
>JBEKVF010000212.1:0-5210 GCA_049514295.1 Acidimicrobiales bacterium | reverse complement strand
TAGCAGTCGGGCCCTCGAGCCGGCGGGCACGGTCCGAACGAGCCTGCCGATCCCTCCGCCCGGATGCCGGCGCGGAGGGGTCGAAATGAAGCCGGAGTGGCCTAAATGAAGCTGAAGTCGGGTACGCCCGAGCTGATCCCCTTGAAGAGGTCGCCCTTGGCGGCGACCAGGTCCTCGGGTGTCCAGGCCGTCTCGCGTGTCACCTGGCCGACGGCCTTGAAAGCACTCATGGCGTAGATGTCGGCGCCGAACACGACCAGGATCTGCCCGGTGATGTCGGCCGACGCCGGCGCGGCCAGGAAGGCCACCACGTTGGCGATGTTCTTGGGATCCCATGCGTCGAAGCCACCCTCCGCGGTGCTCATCCCGTCGCCGCCGAAGATGGTCTCGGTCATGCGGGTGCGGGCCCGGGGCGCAATGGCGTTGGAGGTGACGCCGTAGCGGCCGAGCTCGCGAGCCTCGACCCAGGTGAGCGAGGCGATGCCCGCCTTGGCGGCGGCGTAGTTGGCCTGGCCGGCGCTCCCGAAGAGGCCGGACTCGGACGTGGTGTTGATGATCCGGCCCGTCACGTCCTCGCCCGATTTGGACCGGTTGCGCCAGTAGACGGCGGCGTGGTGGGTGGCGGCGAAGTGACCCTTCAGGTGGACCCGGATGACGTCGTCCCAGTCCGACTCGTCCATGTTGAAGGACATCTTGTCGCGCAGGATCCCCGCGTTGTTGACGAGGATGTCGAGGGAGCCGTAGGTGTCGATCGCCTGCTCGACCACGTTCTTGCCGCCGGCCCAGGAGCTGATGTCGTCGCCGTTGACGGCGGCCTCGCCGCCGCCGTCCTCTATCAGCGCCACAACCTCGGCGGCCGGGTGCGCGTCACCGCCGCTCTCGCCGTGCAGGCCCGCACCGACGTCATTGACGATGACACGGGCACCCTCGGCGGCAAGGAGGAGCGCCTCCTCGCGCCCGATGCCGCGTCCCGCACCGGTGACCACCGCCACCTTGCCGTCGAGCAGTCCCATCGTGATGCCTCCTGTGCGTGTCGTCTGCCGGTGTGCGCGCCGAGCCGGTCGTCCCGGAGGGGTGGGGCCCGGTGGGCGGTGGGGTATGGCCGCCGCGCCGCGCACGCAGTGTGGCCGATGCGCCCGCTCAGGGGCAAAACCGGGCCACCGCCTCGGCGGTGACCCGGCCGATCAGGGCGGCCGTCTCGCCCCTGGCCCTGACTCGTCCGAACCGGGCCGTGAGGCTGACCACCTCCATGCCGTCGGGCGGCGAGGCCAGCAGCGACCTGTCCGTACCGCCCGCGATGCACAGGACTGGCAACGGCCGCCCCGACCGAGTCCGGGCCCGGGCCAGCTCGAGCACGCCACCGGGCACCTTGCCGTGGAAGGAGGGTGGGTCGAGGTGGCCCTCGCCCGTGACGACCAGGTCCGCACGCTTCATACGATTCGCCAGGCCGACGAGACGGGCGACGAATTCGAACCCCGGCTCTATCCGGGCCCCGAGCGCGACGAGGCCGCCCGCCAGCCCTCCGGCGGCGCCGGCACCGGGCACGGCGGTCACGTCGACACCCGTGTCGCGCCGGTACTGCGCCGCGAGGTCGGCCAGGCGTCCTCCGAGGTCCTCCACTTGGGCCGCAGTGGCGCCCTTCTGGGGACCGAACACCGCAGCGGCGTCGAGGAAGGGTGTGGTCACGTCGCAGGCCACGACGAGCTCCACCCCGCGCAGGGACGCCGGCGATCCCACCGCGTCGAACGCGCCCCGCCCGCCGTCGGTGGTCGCCGAGCCCCCGCAGCCGATCACGATGCGGCGCGCCCCGGCATCGCGGGCCGCCACCAGGAGCTGTCCGACGCCCGCCGTGCCGGCACGCACCGGGTCGTCGCCGCGGGGCCGCGGCAGGAGGGCGCGCCCGGCGGCGCGTGACATCTCGATCACGGCGGTCGGGCCCTCGTCGCCGGGGCCCGCCAGCATGCGCCACTCGGCCTCGACCGGCCTGCCGAGCGGGCCGGTGACGGTGGTCGTGCACGGTGTCCCACCCAGCGCGTCGAGCAGACCCTCGCCGCCGTCGGACATCGGGATCTCCTCGGCCGTCCACCCCGCCCGACGTGCCGCGTCGCCCGCCGCCGCCGCCGCCTCTCCCGCCGAGACCGTTCCCCGGAACTTGTCCGGCGCGGCGACGAGATGGGGCACGCCGACGAAAGCTAATGGGTCAGGTGCTCGTGAGCAGGAGTGCGGGCGAGAGGACTCGAACCTCCACCCCCTCGCGGGGACCGGGACCTAAACCCGGCGCGTCTGCCAATTCCGCCACGCCCGCAGCGGTCCCGCAGTGCGGGTGAACAGGGAGTGTACGGCCCTGTGCCTACGGGTGCCCCCTCCGCCCACTAGCCTCGTGGCCATGCCCCACGCTTCTGAAGCCCCCAAGATCATGTCTGCCGGGGCCGACCTGGACTCCGCCGGCCGTGTTTTCCAGCAGCTCCTCAAGGAGCGCATCGTGTTCATCGGCAGCGCGATCGACCAGGTGACGGCCAACCTCGTCTGCGCCCAGCTCATCCTCCTGGAGGCCGAGGACCAGGACAAGGACATCTCGGTGTACATCAACTCCCCGGGAGGCTCGGTGACCGACGGCCTCGCCATCTACGACACCATGCAGTACGTGCAGCCCGACGTCTCGACCATCTGCGTCGGGCTGGCCGCCAGCATGGGCCAGTTCCTGCTGTGCGCCGGGGCTCCCGGCAAGCGCTACGCCCTGCCGCACTCGCGCATCCTGATGCACCAGCCGTCGGGCTCCATGCAGGGCCAGGCGGCGGACATCGCGATCCAGGCGGAGCAGATCATCTACCTCAAGCGGATGATGGCGGAGCGCATCGCCTTCCACACCGGGCAGCCGCTCGAGCGGATTGAGACGGATTCGGACCGCGACCGCTGGTTCACCGCCGACGAGGCGTGCGAGTACGGCTTCATCGACAAGGTCATCGACCGTTCGACGGCCACGGCCACGGTCACGGCAGCGGCAGGGAACAAATAGACGTGGCTGTGGACGTCCCGGCCTCCTCGTCGGACGCGGACCGGAAACTCGAGGAGGCCACCGAGGAGAGGGTGGCGGACAACAGCCCGATGGCGGCCGAGGCGGCCGGCGTCGGGGCTCGCGCGGCACGACGCGGGACGACCACCCGCGTCGTCAGCCCGACCATCAGCGTGCGCAAGCGGCTGCACGAGATCTGGCTGTCCCGCGAGCTGCTGATCTACCTCGTCCGCACGGAAATCAAGGTCAAGTACAAGAATTCGGTTCTGGGGCTCGTGTGGTCGATGGCGGCCCCGGCCATGACGCTGGCCATCTACTTCTTCGTGTTCCAGATCGTGCTCGGCAACAAACAGCCGAACTTCGTGATCTTCCTCTTCGCCGGGCTGCTGATCTGGAATCTCTTCTCCCTGGGCGTGCTGACGGGCACGGGCGTCGTCGTGAACAACGCCGGCATCGTCAAGAAGGTCTCCTTCCCCCGCGAGATCCTGGCGCTCGCCGCGGTCGGCTCGGCCTGCGTCTTCTTCTTCTTCCAGGTGATCGTGCTGGTCATCTTCATGCTCGTCCTGCATACGGCGCCCGATCTGGCGTACCTGCCGGTGCTGCTCCTGGCGCTCGTCACAAGCGTCGTCCTCGCCTCGGCCATCGCGGTGCTCCTGTCGTCGATCAACGTGTACCTGCGCGACACCCAGCACCTGATTGAGGTCATCCTCACCGCCTGGTTCTGGGCCTGCCCGATCGTCTACGCCTACCAGAAGCAGATCGGTGACCGACTCGGCCCGAAGGGCCTGACCTGGATCTATTTCCTCAACCCGATGGTGCCGCTCGTCCTTTCGTTCCAGCGCTGCATCTATGCCCACCCGACCACCCACGCGTGGGTCAACGGGGTCTACACCACGTTCTACGTGCTCCCGACCAAGGGGATGGGGTGGTACGTCGGTCTCGACCTCGCCGTCCTGTTCCTCTCCGTCTGCCTCTTCCTGGTCGCCCTCGCCACCTTCGGCCGGCTCGAGGGTAACTTCGCCGAGGAGCTCTGAGCGGTGAGCGACTTCGCCGTCGACGTGCGCGACGTGTCCAAGCGGTTCCGGCTCGCCCATGGCAAGTACAACACGGTCAAGGAGCGCCTGATCCACGGTGGGCGGCGCCAGCAGACAGACGACTTCTGGGCCCTGAACGGCGTGTCCCTGACCGTCAAGGAGGGTGAGACCGTCGGCATCCTCGGGCGCAACGGCTCGGGCAAGTCGACCCTGCTCAAGTGCATCTGCGGTGTGCTCCAGCCGACGTCGGGCGAGGTGGCGGTGCGAGGCAAGCTGGCTGGCCTCCTGGAACTCGGCGCCGGTTTCCAGCAGGACCTGACCGGCCGGGAGAACATCTACCTGAACGGCTCGTTGCTCGGCATGTCCAAGCGCGAGGTCGACAAGGTCTTCGACGCCATCGTGGACTTCTCCGAGCTCGAGGAGTTCATCGACGGTGCCGTCAAGTTCTACTCGTCGGGCATGTACGTGCGGCTGGGCTTTGCGGTGGCCGTGAACGTGGACCCCGACGTCCTGGTGGTGGACGAGGTGCTCGCTGTGGGCGACGAGCGCTTCCAGCGCAAGTGCATGGAGCGGATCAAGCAGTTCCAGGAGGAGGGGCGGACCATCCTGTTGGTGACGCACTCGCCCGACAGCGTGCGCAGTATCTGCGACCGGGGGATCGTGCTCAGCCACGGCAGGTTGGTGGCCGAGGCCGAGCCCGGCGAGGCCGCCCGCATCTTCCGGGAGGGCCTGATGGCTGAGGGCGCGGGCATCTCCATCGCCGACCCGACGCTCGTCGCCGTGCCGGCGATGCCGACGGCCGACGGCACGGGCTCGTTGCCCGACGCCGAGCGGCCGGTCCGGTTCCGCTCCGTGCACCGCATCTACTCGGGTGACAACAGCGTGCCGTACATGCGCACGGGCGACGACCTCACGATCCGTGTGGAGTTCGAGGCGTTGTACCCGACCGAGGACGTGGTGTTCTCGCTCGAGATCCGCGACAGCGGGAACAACGCGGTGATTCGCACCGACACCTCGATCATCGGCGTGGAGATCGACGCCCCCCGTGGCACGAGCGTCATGCACTTCGGGGTCGTCGGGGTACCGCTGCTCGACGGAGTGTTCTCCTTCGCCCTCGGGATCCAGAGCAGGGGTGGCGTCCTCTACGACTGGCTCGAGCAGGC
>JBEKVF010000211.1:0-5223 GCA_049514295.1 Acidimicrobiales bacterium | reverse complement strand
CCGATCCGATTTCCGAACCTCCCCGAACCGGACGGTACCGGCTGGCACTGCGACGGAAGCTTCGGCGAGTGGTCCTACCGATTGAACTTGCGATCACGGGGTAGGGCTCTTCTCATGTTGTTCCTCTTCTCCGATGTTGGGGAGGACGACGCACCAACAAGGATCCGAGTCTTCTCGTGCACGCGGCCCAGGCGCATCACGGCAAGGTGCCCCGGTTCATTGCCCAGCCCCCTCTGGAACCCGTCGAGAGCTTGAGATTGACCGGCCCGATTACGTCTACTCCTCGGTCGAAGAGGCGATAAGGCTGGGACTCGGAATCGAATAGGGAAGGTGCCCCCGTACGAATCGGTTCGGTTCGGTAATGCCATGAGTTCTGCCATCGCGTCCACGGGGCAGAGGCGGCAACGCGACATCTCTTGGGCCGCGTAGTTTGGTCTTTGTGCTGCGCACCAAGCTCAAGGTCACAGCGTTGATGTGCCTGTTCATGACCGCGGTGTTGGCTTTGGCCGTCGCGCACAGCCGCGCCCCGTACGGGTTCGAGGACCCCGCTCTCGAATGGCTGGGTGCTCCTTCTGCGATCGGTACCTGGGCCGATCTCACTGAGTTCCTCGGCACCCCGGCTATCGGCGTTGTCCTCGTCGCCTCCCTCACCTTCGGCATTGTCAGGCGAGCTTTTTTCCGTGTCGCCGTCTACGCAGCGCTTGCCGCCGCCACCCTGCTCATCAACGAGCACGTTGCCAAGCCGCTGGTCCAGCGGACCCTTTATGGTGCGCTCACCTTTCCCTCCGGGAGAGTCACTTCGGTATGCGCGACGGCGTTGGCCATGTGGCTGGCGCTGTACCCGCTGCTCGGGAAGTGGGCGCGCCGGGTCAGCCTCGTGCTGGGTGCCGCCTGGACCCTCCTGATATCGCTGTCCGTGGTCGGCGCGCACTGGCACACCCCACTCGACGCCGTCGGGTCCATTTTGATGTCAGTCGGCATCGTCACTGCAGGCGCCGCGGTCTTCGATCAGGCTGCGACTCGAGAACCCTCTGTGAGTGCAGGGCACGCTCAGGTTGGTGCACAGGAGTGATCTTCCGACTCAAGGTTGCGGCGATCGTGCACAAATCAGTCTGTCGTTCGGCCGCGTCTGGCCACCCGTATGAGCGGGCAGACCCGAGATGCCCCGAACGTCCTGACGGTTTTCGGGTCCGGCCAGCCCGACAAGACATTCCTGACCAGTGTCCCAGGGTGCCCCAGACAGTGCATCGGGATTCTCCGAGGCCCCCTATGCCAACGGAAGAAAGGGCGTCAGTGTTGAAAGGAACCACTCAGCGATGATCATCACGGGGGTCTCTTCGGAGTCGATGCGATAGCTCCGGGCAAGCAAGTAATCGCCGACCGTGGCATTCACATTCCAGGGCCGAGAGACCATAGGTCCATCTGGATGGACGAGGTCCTCGCGGGAGACAGCGATCCCCACCTCATCGAGTATCCGACCAATCGGGTCGCTCGTGGACTCGAGTCTGTGAGAGAACCCCGCGGGTAGGCGACTCGTAACAATGACGCTTTCCGCGTACACATACGAACAACCGGAAATGCAACCCCGAAGCGTGGCCGCCCGATGAAGCAGCGGCTGGCCCTCTTCAACCAGCAAATCGTTCGAAGCGCGCGCTCCGATTATCTGGTGGTGCCACGCATGAGCAACGATGCCTTCACCGACAAGCTGCTCCAAGAATCCGGTCACAGTGCCGCTTGTCCTGTCAAGAGCCGCATGTAGATCTGATGGATTGGCCACTCGTACCATTGAATCGCAACTTTCCGGACACCGCCGGGCTCTCGAACCAGGACTCATCGCTCCGTCCGAACCGTATTGATGGCCTGGTCCCCTCCAGTGTCCCAGTTCATCGACTCTGTGCGCCGGGCGAAGAAGAACATCTCGGGGTCACAGGCACCGAGCCCGTCCAATTCTCCACTGAGCTGCCATCCCTGCTGCCGGAGCAGTTCACGCATCGGGGTATTCGATCGATTCGATGAGGTGAAGACCTGACTGGTCCCTTCCATGGCGAGCACTGCTCCCAGCAACTTCCGTCCGATTCCGGATCGCCGGGCGGAGGGCGCAACGATGAGAAGGTCCACAAAGTCACGCCCGCGGAAATGGCCGTTCTCAATGTGGTCACGTATATCTGACGCCCGCTGTGAGACGGCCGCGCCGCCGGCATGGCGGCGTGTGGCGAGGGTTGTGCGTCAGCCGCGGGAGAATCGCCGCTGCAGATCGGCGACGGTGCAACCCTCGATGGCGTCACCGCAGTGCGGCTCGGCCAGATCGAGCGCGGCCGGCAGGCACTCACCGCGGAACAGCCCCGCTGCCGGCGTGGTGCTCGACAGCGCGTCGGCTGCCAGCACCATGGCGGCGAACGTATAGGTGGTGCGTTCGTGCTTGGGGAACGTCTCCTGGTCCGGGTAGACCATCCCCGTCCAGTACGACCCGTCCGGCAGCCGCAGGTTCTGCCCCGCGGTGAAGAGGTCCAGGGCGGGGCCGTTCATGCCGAGCGCGTCGAGCGTCAGCACGCATTCCGCCGTCTCTGCCGCGGTGACCCAGTCGCCCGTCGAGACACAGCGCACCCCGAGGCCCTCCATGACGAAGGTCGACCACCCCTCGGCGAGACGGAGGCGTCCTGCCTCGCCCTCTAACGCGCCGGACAGCATGGGGTAGTACCAGTCCATGGCGAACTCCACCTTGGGGGCGAACGCGCCGGGGTGGTGCGCCACGGCGTGGCCGAGCCGCCCCGCCGCCAGCTCCCAGTCCGGGCGGTCCTTGGCCAGGCACTCCGCGATGGCCACCGCGCAGCGCATGGAGTGGTAGATGGAGGACGACCCGGTCAGCAGCGCGTACCCCTCGGGCCGGCCGGACGAGTCGAGCGACCACAGCACCGAGCCGTCCGGCTGCTGCCAGCGCAGAATGAAGTCGATGCCCATCTCAATCGTCGGCCACAGCTCGCCGAGGAACTCCACGTCACCGGTGATGAGGTGGTGGTGCCAGGCTCCGGCCGCCAGGTAGGCACAGACGTTGGTGTCGAGACGCGGGTCCTTGACGGTGTCGCCCTGGTAGTAGTTGAACCAGCTGCCGTCGGGGTGCTGGCGGCCCGCCAGCCAACGGTAGGCCTCGACCGCCTCGTCCACGAGGCCGCACACGGTGAGCGCCATGGCGGCCTCGACGTGGTTCCAAGGGTCGCAGTGGCCACCGACGAACCACGGGATCATCCCGTCGTGGCGCTGTACCTCCGCGATGGCGTGGGCGGTGGCCAGGACATCCGAGCTCGTGAGGATGCCGGGCACCTCCGGGATGGTGGCCTTCGTGAAACGGATCTCTTCGGTCGTCATGCCGCAGCCCCTTGGGTCGGAGTAGTGGGCCCGCGCCGCCCGGGGACGCCGCGGGGCAGGTTGGGCCGGGCGTCGGGCAGACCCGAGAGCGCGGCGTCGGGCTTGGTCAGGTAGAGCACCAGGCTCTTCCCGATGAGCGGGCTGAGCACGCGGTCGGCCGTACGCGTCAGGAGCGGTGCCTTGACGATGTCCCAGACGAGCACCTTGTGGTACGCCTCGACCGCGGGATGCGTGTCGTTGGACGGCCCCACGAGGCAGCGCAGCCACCAGTAGGGAGAGTGGAGCCCGTGCGCGTGGTGGTAACCGGTCGGCACGAGACCGGCGGAGCCCAGCCGCCGCTCCAGCGTCGACCGCCGGTAGATGCGGACGTGGCCGCCGGGGGTGTCGTGGTACTCGTCCGAGAGCGCCCAATTGACGGCCTCGGGGACACAGCGCGGCACGGTCACCGCCATCGCACCGCCGGGGCGCAGGACGCGGGCCAGCTCGCGCATGGCCGCAGTGTCGTCGGGGATGTGCTCGAGCACCTCCGAGGCGATCACCCGGTCGAACGTCCCGTCCGCGAAGGGCAGGGCGAGCGCATCGCCCTGCACGGCCGTCGCGGGGTGGCCGGCGGCGAGCTCGCCCGCCTCGATCATGGCGCCCAAAGTGGCACGCACCTGGGCGACCTCGTCCGGGCCCGCGTCGAGGGCCACCACCGAAGCGCCACGGCGGGCCGCCTCGAACGCGTGGCGCCCGAACCCGCAGCCGAGGTCGAGCACCAGATCCCCCGGGCCGACCCCCAGCCGGTCGTAGTCGACGGTGAGCATCAGGCCGCTCCCCGCGATAGCACGTCCCCCGCGTCCACCACGGTGCCTGACGGCGCTCCGGGTAGAGGTCGTCCCTCCAGGAGCGCCTGGTAGCAGGCGGTCGTGCCGGCCGCCGTCACCTGCCAGGTGAAGCGGCTCACGACGCGCCGGCGGCCGGCGACCCCGAGCCGGGCCCGGAGCGCCGGGTCGTCGAGCAGGCGGGCGATGGCCGCCGCGAGCGCGCCGGGGTCGTCGGGCGGGACGAGCAATCCCGTCTCCCCGTCGGTGCCCACGACCTCGGGGAGGGCGCCCCCGGTCGTCGCCACCACTGCGACGCCGCAGGACATGGCCTCGATCGCCGGCAGCGAGAAGCCCTCGTAGAGGGAGGGCACCACCGCGACCTGGGCCTCGCCGTAGAGGCGGGCGAGCGCGTCGTCGCTGATGCCACTCACACAGTGCACGGCGTCGGACAGCCCGAGGCGGGCGATCGCCCGGTCGACCCGCCCGCCCTCGGTGGGTCGACCGATGATGGTCAGCTCCACGTCGCGCTCGGTGCGCAGCTTGGCGACCGCCTCCAGCAGGGGCACCAGGCCCTTCATGGGAACGTCGCTGCTCGAGGTGACCATGATGCGGCCCGGGACGGGCGTCACCTCGTCGAATGGCCTGAACACCGTGTCGTCCACTCCGACAGGGACGACCGTCATCCGCTCGGGGGCCACCTCCATCTGCGCCGCGATGTCCTGGCGGGAGTTCTGCGACACGGTCACCACGGCGGGGAGGGCTCGGGCGACCCGCACCTGCATGCCGAGGAACCCGAACCAGCGGCGGGTGGTGAGACTCTGCCAGGGGTTCGTCGTGTGGGACAGCGCCAGCTGACGGTCCACCGTGATCGGATGGTGGAGCGTGGTGAGCAGGGGCCACCCGTCCTCGACCATGCCAAGCATGCCGCTGCCGAGGCACTGGTTGTCGTGCACGACGTCGAACTCGTCGCGGCGCTGCGCCAGGAGCTGGCGGGCCCGGAGCGAGTAGGCCAGCGGCTCGCCGAAGCCCGCGGTGCACATGATGCCGAACTCGA
>JBEKVF010000210.1:0-5233 GCA_049514295.1 Acidimicrobiales bacterium | reverse complement strand
AGGACCTCGAGCCGCAGAAGTCGACTGAGGTGCAGGGGTTCGGCGATCGTGAGAAGGCGCTGGCCGAGCTGGAATCGTGCCGGAAGGCCTACCGCGAGCACGCGGCAGTCCGCTGAGGGAGGGAGGACCATGCCGTTTCCGCGTGAGGAGGTCCGGGCGACCGTGGATCGCTACCACGAGTTGCGTCGCCGGATCGACGAGGGGCTCGAGCCGGACGCCTTCGGGGTCCTGGCCGACTTCTACACCGAGGACGCGGTGTACATCGACGGCGCCTGGGGCCGCCTCAAGGGTCGCGAGACCATCGCGCGGTGGCTGGTCGACTCCATGGTGGGCATGGAGGACTGGAAGTTCCCCATTGAGTTCACGGCGATTGAGGGGAACGACGTCGTGGTCAAGTGGACGCAGATCATGCCGCGCACGAGGCCGGACGGAACGCCGTACCGCCAGTCCGGGTACTCGCGTCTCATCTACGCCGGCGACGGGAAGTTCTCCTACGAGGAGGACACTTACAACATGGCGCACGTGCTCGAGGACATCGAGGCCAGTGGGTGGCAGCCGAGCGGAGGGTCGATGAACGTTCCGCCCGCCCATCCGGACCGGAACTTCGACGTCCCGCCCGGCACGGCCGTCTGACTAGGGGGTACTCCCGGTGCTCCCGGAGTTGCCGAAGCCGGGGAACCCTCCCCCGCCGAACGGGTTCGTGGTGCTGCCCGACTGCGACTGCTGCTGCTGGGCCTCCTGCTGGTTCCCCAGCGTCGCCGTCGTCGTCCGCTTGCTGTCACCGACGTAGTACGTGATGCTCACCGACTGGCCCGGCTTGGCGTTCTGGATCACCTTCTGAAGATCCTCGGCCGAGGTGATGGTGGTGCCGGCGATGTTCACGATGACGTCGCCCTGGACCAGGCCCGCCTTGGCGGCCGGCGACCCGGAGATCACGCTCAGGATCACCGCGCCCGACGTGGGCGTGAACCCGTACTGCTGGCGGAGTGCGGGAGTCAGGGTGGTGATGTCGACACCGAGGTAGCCGCCTCCGTTTCCGGCCTGGCCGCCCTTCTGGAGCTCGGGCAGCAGGGACTCCACTTGGGCGATGGGAATGGCGAAGCCGATGTTCTGCGACGACGTGCCGTCGCTGGCGGTCCCGGCGACGGCGGTGTTCATGGCGATGACCTGACCCGCCGTGTCGATCAGCGGCCCCCCGGAGTTGCCGGCGTTGATGGCGGCGTCGGTCTGGATGAGGTTCTGCAGGGTCTCGGTCTGCGTGCCAACGCCGCCCGCGGTGACAGAGCGCCCGAGGGCCGAGACGATTCCCTGAGTCACCGTGGGCGTGCCGGCCGACAACCCCAGTGCGTTGCCGATCGCCACCACGGCGTCACCCACCACGGCTTTGGACGAGTCGCCGAAGGTGACCGTGGGTAGGTTCGATGCGTTGTTGATCTTGAGCAGTGCCATGTCCTTGGTCTGGTCGTAGCCGATGAGCGTCGCCGGCAGCGCCTTGGTCTGCCCGTACTCGGTGACCGTGATGGAGCCGGTGCCCCCGCCCTCGCTGTAGAGCTCGATCACGTGGTTGTTCGTGATCACCTCCCCGTCGGACGTGATGATCATGCCCGTGCCCTCGTCCTCGTTCCCCCCGGACTTGACGTCGATCGACACCACGGCGTGGATGACCTTGTCGACCAGCTGGGGGATGGTGACGTTGCCGCTGAGCACGGCGGCGCCCGGCGACGCGTTGCTCTCGTGGATGGTGACGCCGGAGGTGCCGCCGTTGCCGTTGTGGTCGGCGATGGCGGTGACCGCAGCGCCCACCAACCCACCGATGAGTGCCGCCACGAGGGCCACCGGGAGCCAGGTGCGGAACCGGCCTGACGCCCCGCCCGTGGCGCCGCGCGTGGGCTCCGGCGCACCGGTCATGGTCGGGTCGGGCGGGGGCGGGTAGGAGAACGGGACCGTCGCCGGCGCGATGGGGGGCGTCGGCTGGGTGTCGCCACCCCCCGGGGACGACCAGGCAGGTGGCGGTGGGTACGACGACGGTGCGATCGGGGGTAGGAACGGTGGCGAGGCCGGCTCCCCGGCCGGGGTCGCGTCGCCGGGGCTCCCGGTCGCCGGCCGCTCGGTGGCGGGTGGCTCGACGGAGTGTTCTGCCGGAGGGGTCGCCTCTGGCGCGCCGGCAGCGGACTCAGGTCCTGGCTGCTCGGTGTCCTCACTCATGTGGATCCTCCTGAAGGGACGTGGTTCCGTCGCACCGCTTCACGATGGGTGGTGGCCCGTCCCGGCGGCTCCCGCACTCCCGCGGACGTCCGACCCATGTTACGGGATGCAGATCCGGGGCCGTCATCAGGGCACGGTGTCAGGCGAGGTAGCGTGTCCGCCGCATGTCACGCCGGATCGATATAGAGCTGACGAGCCAGATGGGCGACGGGTCGTGGACCTGGCGCGCCGCCGGGGCGCGCCAACCCAAGGGCACCGTCGACGCTTCGCTGGTGCCACCCGGCGAGGCCGTCGGTGCCGTCCTCCGGGCCGACATCGAGGTCGGCCTCGAGGGCATCGAGGTCCTTTCGCTCACCTCGGCCAAGCCTGTCCGATCGCCTGAGAAGACCGAGGGACGCATCGAGGTGAAGGGCACCCCGAAGCGGGCGCCCGACGTGTCGGTGATCTTCGCGCCGGGTTCGGGGAAGCGGCGACGTGACGACGAGGGTGAGCGCGGACGCGGGGAGCGTCGCGACGGGCGTCGCGGCCCCGGCGCAGGTGCCGACGCAGAGGGTGGCTCGCGCGACGGGCGGGACGACCGTCCCCGCGGCGGGAGCGGTCCACGGCGACCCGGGGGGCGGCGCCCGGGCGAAGGCGACGGGCGTCCGGCGCGCGGCGAGCGTCCCGCCGCGCCGACGTCCACCGTCCACCGCAACGCCATACTGGCAACGCTGCGTCCCGAGCAGATCCCCGTGGCCGAGCAGCTCCTGCGCGGGGGCCTGCAGGCGGTGCGGCAGGCCATCGAGGCCCAGAACACGTCATCCAAGGCCGCCGGGAAGCCCCCTGTGGCATCCGATGCGCTCCTCGCCATGGCCGACGAGCTGCTCCCGACGGTCCGGCTGGCCGACTGGAAGGACCGCGCGACGGTGGCTCAGGGCGCCGGCAAGGACTACCGCCTGCGGGAGCTCCGCGCCGTGGTGGCCGCGTCGCGCACCGTCACTCTGGACGAGGAGGGGCGCACCTTGGCGAAGGCGCTCCAGGAATCGCTCGACCAGCGCACGACCGCCCTGCGGGAGGAGTGGCTGGCCCGCATCACGAACGCGCTCAATGACGGGCGGGTGCTGCAGGCCGTCGAGGCCTCCATCCGCCCCCCGGAGCCCGGGACCCGTTGCCCGGCCGAGTTGGCCGTCCGGCTCGCGAGCGCCGCCGGGGAGGCCATGTCGTCCGATCTGGCGCCAGAGGAGTGGATGCGGCTGCTCGACGCCGTCGTGGCGTCCCCAGTGCGCCGCACGGTGAAGCCGGCGGGCATCCCCGATGACGAGGTGGCCCGTCAGGCGGCCCGCCACGCCGCCGGTTCTGTCCCCGCGCTGGCCAAGCTCCTCGGGCTCCGCATCCCGCCCCCGCCGCCGCGACGGGTCAACACGGAGCGCCGCTTCACCCCAACCGGCGGCTGAGGGTCAGCAGGCGGGCGGTGAACCCCGCCGCCTCCAGGCGCTGTTTGGTCGTGCGGTCCCCTGGGAGCGCCAGGGCGTCCACATCGGTGCAGCCCTGCGCGGCGCACCAGGCGACCGCCGCCTCCATCAGCGCGGTGCCCACGCCCACGCCGCGGGCACCGGTCTCGACGTAGCAGCACTCGATCAGGCTGCTGCGGTGCCCGCCGGACTCGGTGGCGACGGCCACCCCGAGGAGCCCCACCACGGCGCCCTCGTACTCCCCGACCAGCAGGTGGGCCGCTCCCCCGGGCCGGGTCCAGCGGTCGAGCAGGGTCACCGGAGTGGCCTCACCCACCAGTGCGGCCCCCCCGCGCATGGACGCCGCGCCGAGAAGCGCCTGCGCAAGGAGGCGCGTGCAGGCCTGTCGGTCCGCCGCACCGGCCGGCCGGGCCAGTTCCATGTCCGGCTAGGAGGGGGGCGGCGCCGGCGGCCGCTCCTCGAGGAGCTGGCCGGCCCGGTTCAGGATCGTGCGCCGGTTGCGGGTGGACGCCTCGTAGCGCTGGACGGCGTGGAGCTCCTCGGGGCCCAGGCTCTCCAGCCGGCGGACGACCTGGGAGGCGCTCAGGGTGTCGTAATCGGCCAGCGCACCCCCCACGATGGCCTCGGCCGCCGGGTCGGGCGCCGGCCGGGATGGCGGGACGGGCACCGGGGGCGGCTCGACGTCGCCGTCAGCGGCCTCTCCCGCTTCTTCGGTGCCGTTACCGAGGAAGTCGTCCAGCCGGTCCGACATCCCCCGCTGGCCCTTGTTGACGACGAAGCGGCCGACCACGCGGGCGTTGCCCAGTTCGAGCTCGACGCGGCGCCTCCCCTTGGCGATCAGCTCAGGAAGGTCCTCCACCACGGTGACCGCCACGCCGACCGGGGCGAAGAGGCACAGATCCAGGGTGCGGCGCAACGGGCTCTTCCCGTCCTGCTCGTCGTCGTGGCCCGGATCCTCAGACACAGTCCCGGCAGAGCATGTTCTTCTTGTCGGCCAGCTGGCTGGGGTGCTTGACCAGGAAGCAGGAGCGGCACACGAACTCGTCGGGCTGCTTGGGCAGGACGCGCTCGTTACCCTCGGTCTTGTCCTCCTGGTCGGTCGCCTCCTCGTCCTCGGGCTCGTCCTCGACGACCAGCCGCTCCTTGAGGATGACGTCCAGGCTGGCCTCGACGTCCTCGTCGTCGGGCTCCTCCTCCTCTTCCTCCTCGGACTCCTCGCCGGCGGCCGGCTTGGCCGGAACGACGGCGATCACGTCCTCGACCTCCTCCTCCTCCTCGACCGGGACGACCACAACGTCGTCGTCGTCCTCGACCGGCAGGACGTCGTCGTCCTCGATCAGGTCGTCGTCGGCCAGCTCGTCGAGGTCGTCCTCGGCCAGCTCTTCCGGATCTTCTACTTCGTCGAGTTCTTGCGGCATATCGGCCCTTCGATGATGAGTTGGCCGGGAGCATAGACGTTCGCGACCGGGCGTCGTGCAACTCAGGCGGTCGATTCCGTTCCCGGCGGGGCCCCCGGAGCGCCCGCCGTGGTCACCCGGTCCTCCGGGGCCGGCGGGTGTGTCCGGCGGTGGTCCAGG
>JBEKVF010000209.1:0-9272 GCA_049514295.1 Acidimicrobiales bacterium | reverse complement strand
CCGCACCCGATCCGTCGCGTCCTCGTCGCCAACCGCGGCGAAGTCGCCCGGCGCCTCATCAGGGGCGCCCACGATGCCGGCTGCGAGGCGGTAGCCGTCTACGCAGCGGACGACACTGCCAGCCCGCACGTCGGCGAGGCAGACGCCGCCGTGCTGCTGGCCGGTTCGACGCTCGCGGAGACCTACCTCAGTCCCGCTGCGCTGGTGCATGCCGCACAGGCCGCGGGCGCCGACGCCCTGCACCCGGGCTACGGGTTCCTCTCCGAGAACCCCGCCCTGCCCGAGGCCTGCGGCCGGGCCGGCGTCGTGTGGGTGGGGCCGCCGCCAGAGGCGATGCGCGTCATGGGACACAAGGCGCGGGCGAAGGAGGTCGTGGCGGACGCCGGCGTCCCCGTGCTCCCGAGTGCCGTGGTGGCGCCCGGGGCCAAGCCCGAAGAGCTGGCCGCCGCCGGGGAGCGCGTCGACTACCCGCTCCTGGTCAAGGCATCCGCCGGGGGAGGGGGGCGCGGAATGCGCCTCGTGCACGGTCCGGGCGAGCTGGCCGACGCCGTGGCGTCGGCGCAGCGCGAGTCCGCTGCCGCCTTCGGATCCGACGAGGTGTTCCTGGAGCGCTATCTCGCCGCCCCCCGCCACGTCGAGGTCCAGGTCTTCGGGGACACCCAGGGTACGGTGCTGCACCTCTACGACCGGGAGTGCTCGGTGCAGCGACGGCACCAGAAGGTGGTGGAGGAGGCGCCCGCCGTGCTCGTGCCCGAAGCGACCCGCCGCCTGATGTGGGACGCCGCCGTGGCTGCGGCGCGGGCCGTCGGCTACGTGGGGGCCGGCACCGTGGAGTACCTCGTCGATGCGAGCGGCTTCTACTTCCTCGAAATGAACACCCGCCTTCAGGTCGAGCACGGCGTGACCGAGCTGGTCACCGGCCTCGATCTGGTGGGCCTCCAGCTTGCGGTGGCCTCCGGCCGCCCGTTGCCCTTCGGCCAGGCCGACATCTCGGCGACCGGTCATGCCGTGGAGGTACGCCTGTGCGCCGAGCGCCCGCGGGAGGACTACCGGCCCACGCCGGGCACGGTCACGCACGTGTCCTGGCCCGAGGGTCCCGGCCTGCGCACCGACCGCGCCATCGAGTCAGGCAGCGTCGTCAGCCCCGCCTATGACTCGCTGGTGGCAAAGCTCATGGCACACGGGGAGGATCGCGACGCCGCAATCGCAAAGCTCTCCATGGCCCTGCGGGCGCTGGAGCTCGACGGCCTCGAGACGAATCGTGATCTGCTCGCCGCCGTGCTCGACGACGACGCCTTCGGGCGCGGCGAGGCGGACATCCACTACCTGGAGCATCGCCCGGACCTGCGCGACGCCCTGCTGCCCGACACGGTGCGGCGCCGCCACGGCGCCGCGGTGGCGTTCTGCCTGACCGACGAGCGGGCCGCCCGCAGCCTGGTCCCGGTGCCCGCGGCGGGGTGGCGCAATGTCGGCCGCGCGCTCCATGCCGACGAGCTGACCGATGCCGCCGGGACCATGGCGGTGCGCGCGGACGTACCCGGCGAGCCAGCCCACGTGCTCGTCGACGGCGAGTGGCAGGCCGTGGGCACGGCCACCACCCAGGGCGGCGTGGTCGACCTCGTGGGGGAGGACGGGCTGCGGCGGCGCTATCGGGTACGCCACACTGTGCACGCGGCCGACGTCAACGGCCCCGAGGGCCAGTCGACGTTCGCCCTGCGGACCGAGGACGATCCCGACGAGCGCGGCGGCATCGCCGGCGAGTGCCGGGCCCCTCTGCCCGGCGCCGTCACCAAGGTCCTCGTCGCGGTCGGCGACACCGTGGCCGAGGGCGACGGCCTGGTGGTGCTCGAGGCGATGAAGATGGAGCACACCCTGCGCGCGAACGGCGCCGGGACCGTGGCGCAGGTCCAGTGCGCGCCCGGCCAGCAGGTCGACGTCAACGACCTCCTGGTCGCCGTGGAGCCCGCGTGAGCGCTCCCGCCGCCCGGCCGCCGGCCGTGCTGCGCGTGGCGAACTGCAGCGGCTTCTTCGGGGACCGCCTGAGCGCGGCGCGCGAGATGGTCGAGGGTGGGCCCGTCGATGTGCTGACCGGCGACTGGCTGGCGGAGCTGACGATGTACATCCTCCACAAGACCCGGGAGCGCAGCGGCGGCTACGCGCGCACGTTCCTGCGCCAGATGGAAGAGGTCCTTCCGACCTGTGTCGAGCGGGGGATCACCGTCGTGTCCAACGCCGGCGGCCTCCACCCCGAGGCCCTGGCGGCCGCGGTGGGGGAGCTGGCCCGCCGCCAGGGGCTCGAGGTGCACGTGGCCTCCGTCTCGGGCGACGACATCACACCGAGACTCGCCGGGCTCAGGGCGGCTGGCGAGGCCTTCGTCAACCTCGACACGGGCGAGCCCCTCCCGGCGGAGACCGCAGTGGTGACCGCCAACGCCTACCTACGCGCGCGCCCGATCGCCGACGCGCTCGCCGCCGGCGCGCAGGTGGTCGTGACGGGCCGGGTCACCGACGCCGCCCTCGTCGTCGGTCCCGCGCTGCACGCCTTCGGGTGGGCGGACAGCGATCACGACGCCATCGCCGGCGCGGTCGTGGCCGGCCACGTCATCGAGTGCGGCGCCCAGTGCTGCGGCGGCAACTACGCCTTCTTCGAGGAGGTGCCGCGCCGGGAGCGGATTGGCTTCCCGCTGGCCGAGGTGCATCCGGACGGCTCGTCGGTCATCACCAAGCACCCCGGGACGGGCGGCGCGGTGACCGTTGGGACCGTGACCGCGCAGCTGCTCTACGAAATCGGGAGCCCGCGCTACCTGAGCCCGGACGCCGTGGCCCGGTTCGACACCATTGAGCTCTCGCCGGAGGGGCCCGACCGGGTGCGCATCGCGGGGGTGCGTGGCGAGCCGCCGCCACCCACGCTGAAGGTGACGGCCAACCTCGACGCCGGCTGGCGCAACTCCATGACGCTCGCCCTCACCGGCGCCCAGGTGGCCGAGAAGGCACGCTTCGCGGCCGACGCCGTGTGGTCCGGCATCCCGGGCGGGCGCGCGGCCTTCGCCGAGACCGCCGAGGACCTCTCGGGCGACCTGACGGGCGGCGGGATGGCCTACCTGCGGCTGGCGGTGCGCGGCGACGACGAGCAGGTGGTCGGTCGCGCCTTCTCCGGGGCGGTCGTCGAGACCAGCCTCTCGAGCTATCCCGGCACCTTCTTCACGTCCGCGCCGTCGGGGGCGCAGGGCGTCGCCCGCTACTGGCCGACCACGGTCGCTGCCGCGGCCGTCGAACCGCGGATCGAGTGCGACGGCGACGCGGTGCCCGCCACGCCGCCGGGCATCGTGGACCCCGCACGTGACACCGAGCGGTCGCCGGCCGGCGGCACGGCGCCGGGCCCGGGTCCCGCACCTCCGGGGGAGGGTTTGGAGCGGGTGCCGCTCTGGGTGCTCGTCGGGGCGCGCTCGGGCGACAAGGGGGGCGACGCCAACGTCGGGGTCTGGGCCGACGAGGAGGCCGTCGGCGCGTGGCTCGGGCAGCACCTCAGCACCGAGGTGTTCAAGGTGCTCCTGCCCGAGGTCGAGCCCTACGCGGTGAGCCGGTACCCCCTCCCGAACCTGTGGGCCGTGAACTTCGTCGTCCACGGCATCCTCGGGTGGGGCGTCGCCTCGAACCTGCGGCTGGACACGCAGGCGAAGGGGCTGGGCGAGTTGCTCCGGTCACGCCTTATCGACGTGCCCTCGTCGCTCGTGGCGGCCGGCCGGCCGGCCGCACGGTACGCCTCTCTCTGACGTCGACCCCGGGGCGGGAACCTGGGCATCTGGCAGGATGGCGCAGTGGAGACGATCGCTCGACTGGTCGCACTCGTCGCGGGCATCGCCATCGTGATCCTGACGGTCTGGAGCGTGTTCACGTCGCTCGTGCTCCCGCGAGCGAACTCCTCGCGCATGATGCGCGGCCTGGCCCGCACCCTCGGCGGCACGCGAACTGCGGGACCGTGTCCTCTCCTTCGTCGGCCCCGGCGCGGTCGTGGCGCTATTCGGGATCTGGCTGTGCCTGATCCTGCTGGGCTTCTCCCTGATCATCTGGTGGGACAGCGGCGCCGACTTCCTCGACGCCATCGGCATCGCCGGCTCCTCGGTGACCACGCTGGGCATCGCGACGGCACGCGGGGCGGGCGCGCGGACGCTGGAGATCCTGGGGGCCGGTATCGGCCTGGGTGTCGTCGCGCTCGAGATCGCCTACCTCCCTGCGCTCTACAACGCGTTCGCCACCCGGGAGACCGAGGTCACGCTGCTCGACGCGCGGGGAGGCGCCCCGGCCTGGGGTCCCGAGATCCTGGCCCGGCACCACTGGCTCGACACCATGGACGAGCTGCCACCGCTGTACTCCGACTGGGAGCGCTGGGCCTCCGCCGTGTCGGAGAGCCATGCGAATTACCCCGGGCTCATCTGGTTCCGCTCGCCGGTCTCGTCGCGCAGCTGGCTGGTCGGGCTGGTCGCCATGATGGACTCGGCTGCGCTGTTCCATGCCGTGAGCCCGCAGCTGAGTCCGCACGAGTCACGGCTCTGCCTGTCCATGGGGATCCGTTGCCTGCGTTCGATGGCCCGGGTGCTGCGCATCCCGTTCGACGCCGATCCGCTGCCGACGGCGAGCATCCGGTTGACCAGGCAGGAGTTCGAGGACGGGTTCCGGAGGCTCGAGGAGGTGCACTTCCCACTCGAGCGCGACCTGGAGGAGTCGTGGCGACACTTCCAGGGGTGGCGGGTGAATTACGAGCCGATCGTCGACGCGCTGACACGGCTGATCGCGCCCCCGCCCGCCCCGTGGTTCCTCGCCCGCCCCGAGCTCGGCGCCTCGGAGCGGCCGCTCATCCGCAACCGCACGCCGGACGAACCCGAGGGCGCTCAGAGATTTGGGTCCAAGAGCACCTTCAAGACGCCGTCGGCCCGGGAGTCGAAGAGCTCGTAGGCCTGCGCCGCCTGGCTCAGCCCCATCCGGTGGGTGAACGTGCCGCCGAGAGCGAGGCGGCCTGACTGGACCAGCGGGACGAGTGACGACCACGTCCCGGGTATCGGCGCGAAGACGGTCCGCACGGTGAGACTCTTCAGGAACACCAGTCCCATGGGGAAGGGGAGCTCCATGGAGAGGTTCACACCGACGATGGAGACCGTGCCGCCCGTGGCGACGCAGGAGAGGGCGTCGAGCACGGTGGCGTCGGCCCCGACAGCCTCGATCACCGAGTCGGCACCCCACCCACCCGTGGCCTCGAGCACCTGTGCCGACCCGGGAGCGTCACGGGCATCGATGGGCTCGGCTCCGAGTGCCTCGGCCCGGGCCAGTCGTTCCGGCACCATGTCGATGGCCAGGATCCGGGCTGGGCCGAAGAGCTCGGCGCACTGCAGCGCCATGATCCCGACCGGGCCCAGCCCCACGATGGCCACCGTCGACCCGGGCCGGATGGAGGCCCGCAGCGCGCCCAGATAGCCCGTGGGAAGGATGTCGGTGAGCAGGACGGCCTCGTCGTCCGCGACGCCCTCGGGGATGGGGAGTGTGAAGAGGTCGGCGAAGGGGACGGCCATCGCCTCGGCCTGACCGCCGGGGAGGTCGGGCACCGTCCCGAACGCGGCCGACTTGCCGGCGCGGCAGACGTTGGGCTGACCCGCCAGGCAGGGACGGCAGACGCCGCAGCCGATCACGCCCGAGACCAGCACACGATCGCCGCGCTTCAGGCTGCGCACGTGGGGACCGGACTCGGCCACCGTCCCGATGACCTCGTGGCCCAGACGGATGCCGACGCCCGTCGGAGCGTCATGGTACAGGTGCAGATCGGAGCCGCAGATTGCGGTCCGCTCGACGGTGACGATGATGCCTTCGGGTCCGGGGAGAACCGGGTCGGGCACATCCTCGACCCGGATGTCGCGCGGTCCTTCGAGGACGGTGGCTCGCATCCCCGCACGCTATATCGCGGGACTACACTGCTATGGGCCAAAAATCGGTCCCGGAAGGCTCCGAACCACACATGACGTCCACGCTCGACCATCCCTCGACCATCAACCTCCCCGAGGTTGTGGACGAGGACATCAGCGCCTTCTTCGAGATCGAGGACCTCTGGGCGGTGATCGTCTGGAACGACGACGTCACCACCTTCCAGACCGTGATCCAGGCCTTTGTCGAGATCTTCGGCCACACGGTCGAGCGCGCCGACCAGCTGGCCTGGAAGATCCACCGGACCGGCAAGGCCGTGGCGGCCGTGCGGCCCAAGGACGAAGCCGAGGCGGCGGTGCACGCGCTGCACCTCCGCAAGATCTCGGCCACGATCAGTCGCGCCTAGAGCTCGTCACGATCGGGGTCCGGAGGCACCCGCCTCTGAGGTGAAGCCCACCCTCCGCGGCGGCGACGAACGGGCGAACCGGCCAGAGCGCCCGCACGCAGCCATTCAACGACGTAGGCCCGGCACCCTGAGTTTGAGTGTATACTTTAAGCGTTCACTCAAACTGAAGGAGTGGGATGGCAAAATCGGGGACGTCGAGCAGGTTGGTGGCCAGGGACTCGTCTCGTTCGGCCGGCACCCGGAGGCAGCTGGTCGAGGCCGCCATCGAGACGCTGAAGGCGGACGGCTTCACGGGGGCCAGCGCACGGGCAATCGCCGAGCGTGCGGGCGTGAACCAGGGCCTGATCTTCTACCACTTCGGCTCGGTCGCCGACCTCCTGCTGGCGGCACTCGATTCGGTGAGCGCCCAGCGGATGGAGCAGTACGGGGAGGCGGTCGACGGCGTCGGGTCCCCGTCCGAACTGGTCGACGTGGCGATGGCCATCTTCCGGGAGGATCTCGACGCCGGCCATGTCACCGTCCTCGTCGAGATGATCGCCGGTGCGTCCTCGACCCCGGGACTCGGACCCGAGGTGTCCGCCCGCCTCGGTCCGTGGTTCGAGTTCGCCGAGCGCGCCATGGAGAGGACCGTCGGCGGGTCGCCGCTCGACTCGGTCCTGCCCGTCCGGGACGTGGCGTACGGCATCGTCGCCCTCTACCTCGGACTGGAGATGCTGACCCACCTCAATGGGGATCGCACTCGGGCTCTCGGCCTCTTCGACCATGCCAAGAACCTGGCCGGTCTTCTCGAGGCACTCGGCTCGCCGCCCCCGACGGGGGAGCCGTGACCGGCACCGCCGCCGTGTCCACCGCGCGGGCGGGCCGTCCGGCCGACACCGGGCTCGATGTGGTCACCGGCGCCTTCAGCTATTCGGGTGCCGCCATCGCGAGAGCGGTGCACGACGCGGGCCGTCGGGTGCGCACCATCACGGGGCATCCCGGCCGGGGCCCCGAGGACACGGCGATCGAGGTGCGACCGCTTGACTTCGACGACCAGCTCGGCCTCGTCGCATCCCTCTCCGGAGCGACCACGCTCTACAACACGTACTGGGTCCGCTTCGCCCATGGGACGATCGACCACGGGGTCGCGGTCTCCAACTCGAGAGCCCTCTTCCAAGCCGCCAGGCGGGCCGGGGTCCAGCGGATCGTGCATGTGAGCATTACGCACCCGAGCATCTCCTCGCCCTTGTCGTACTTCCGTGGCAAGGCACTCGTCGAGAGAGCTCTCGCCGAGTCCGACCTGTCGTACGCCATCCTTCGGCCCGCCATCCTCTTCGGCGGGGACGGTGTGCTGCTCAACAACATTGCGTGGCTCCTTCGACGCCTGCCCGTCTTTGCCATCGGTGGCCGCGGGGACTATCGGATCAGGGGCATACACGTCGACGACCTCGCCCAGCTGTGTGTGGCCAGGGGGGCAGAGTCGCACAACAGTGTCTCCGACGCCGTGGGTCCGGAACGCCCGAGCTTCGCCGAGCTCGTCAGCTCCATCCGTCATGCGGTGGGCGGCCGTGCTCGCCTGATCCACGTGCCGGGAGCGACCGTCCCCCTGCTCTCCCGCGCTTTGGGTCTCGTGCTGCACGACGTCCTCCTGACCGCCGACGAGTACAGGGCGATGGCGAGCGGTCTGGCGGATACCGATGGTCCCGCCACGGGATCCACCGCCCTCTCCACATGGTTGGCTCAGCATGGGGACACCCTGGGGCTCCGCTACGCCAACGAGCTCGACCGTCATTTCGAGACCCCGATCGCAATGCCGTGACGAGGTCGGTCTCCGTGTCCGCGCCCTCACGTTCGAACCCGGCCACGCCTGACTGCGACGGCACCGGAGGCCGGCGAGCGCTGCGGGCGCTGCTGACCGCCGGCGCCGCGCTCACCTTCACCGCGGCGGCGCTCGTCATCATCTTCGGCGTCATCGCCACATCGGGCGTCTACGGATCCCGGATGGCCTGGCTCGTGGGGGTCGCGCTCCCGCTGCTGGCGATGACCGTGCTGCTGTCGTGGTCGGCGACCCGGTCCGCGGTCCGCGCCGGCCCGGGACCGACACCGTCACCCGGAGGCCCGGGCCGGGTCGTCGACATACGCAAGATGCTCCTTGTGGCCGCCCTGGTGCTCATCGGCATTCCGGTGGCGCTCGCCGGCGCCCTGCTGTCGGTGTACGCCCTGATCTTCGTGCTGCACGGCATCAGCCTGTTGCTCTGAAGGGCGAACAGGCCGCGCCGTTGTCGCAGTGACGCCTACCCGGGCGCGCCCGACTCCAGCCGTGCCGTCAGCCGCGCCTTCACGTCGGGCCACTCCGCCGTCACGATGGAAAAACGGGCCGAGGTGCGCACCGTGTCGTCCGCTCCGGGCCGGTCGGCCCGCATGATGCCGTCGAGCTGCCCGCCGATCCGCTCAATGGCAGCCCGTGACCGCGTGTTGCGCACGTCGGTCTGCAGCGCGACGCGGTGCACCCGCCACACCTCGAAGGCGTGGGTCATCATCAACAGCTTCGCCTCCGTGTTGACCGCGGTCCGCTGCGCCGAGCCGGAGAGCCACGTGAAGCCGATGTCGACGACGTCGGGTACCCCGTGCCGCTGGTGGGTCGCCCCCGGTGGCCACTCCCAGTAGGCGATCTCGCAGAAGCGCGTCGCTCCGACCACCCGGTCGGAACCGCCCGGCCCGGCGCCCCTGCGCACGGTGGCGAAGGCGACGTGGGCGCCCCGGGCCACCTTGGCCAACGCGTCGCGCACGTAGGCCGTCATCTCCTCCGAGCCATCGGGGGTGTAGGTCCACTGATAGGAGCCCCGGTCCTCGGCAGCCGCCTCGACGAGGGCGGGGATGTGGGACTCGGACAGCGGCTCGCGCCGCACGAACCGGCCGTCCAGGGTGAACGGCTCAGGCATGCGCGGCGGGCACCGCGTCCGCCGGAGGCCCCCCG
>JBEKVF010000208.1:0-5308 GCA_049514295.1 Acidimicrobiales bacterium | reverse complement strand
CGGCGTCCCTAGGCTTGGTGCGTGTCTGCCAAGCGCTCGGGCCCGGATCGTCAGGACGCCCAGCAGCGGATTGCCGTCGGACGCCGAGTGTTCTTGGGCATCGTGGGGCTGGGGGCGGCCGGAATCGTGTTCGGTGCCAAAGCGCAGAACGTTATTGGAAACGTCGTCGGTTCAGGACTGGGAGGTTTGCTGCCATTTGGGGACCGGTTCCGCATTTACTCGATCTCCGGGACGTTCCCGGTCATCCCACGTTCAGAGTACCGACTTGAGGTCACCGGACTCGTCGACCGGCCCCAGACATACACGCTCGACGCGCTCGAGTCGATGCCGCGCACGGCGTTCGTCAAGGACTTCCACTGTGTCACCGGATGGACGGTCCCCGCGGTCCAGTGGGAAGGCGTGCGGCTCTCGGACATCCTCGACGACGTGGGCGTGCAGCAGGGTGCCGAGGCGTTGCGTTTCGAGTCGTACGACGGCGCCGATACGGAGAGCCTGACGCTGGAGCAGGCGCGGTTGCCCGACGTGATCGTCGCCTATCGCATGCTCGGCGCTCCCGTGACCACCGAGCACGGGGGGCCGGTGCGCCTCTACGTCGCGCCCATGTTCGGCTACAAGTCGCTCAAATGGCTATCGGCCATCAGGGTGGAGGACCAGGTGATCCCGGGTTTCTGGGAGGAGAACGGCTATCCCCTCAACGGATGGATTGACGGCTCCACCGGTGCGACTGACCCGTCGCTGACCGGAGGTGCGGCGTGACGCCCCCGGTCGCGGCTCGTCAGCGCACCGCGGCGCGGATCGTGCGGTTCGACGCGGTGCAGCGCACTGCGCACTGGCTCAATGCGGTGCTCTTCGGAATCCTCATGGTGACGGCGCTGCCGCTGTACTTCGGGTCGATCGCCGGTATGGTCGTGCCCCGTGCGCTGGTAGCGGAGATCCACCTGTGGGCGGGCATCGCGGTGCCGGTGCCGATCCTCGTCTCTCTCCTGGGGCCCTGGGGAGCTCAGTTCCGCCGTGACCTGCACCGGATCAACAGCTGGACGAAGGACGAGGTGACCTGGCTGAAGGCACTGGGGCGCAGGGCTCCGCAGGTCGTTGACAAATTCAACCCCGGCCAGAAGCTCAACGCGATCTTCATCGGTGGGGTCATCGTGGTGATGCTCGTCTCCGGCGCCATGCTGAAATGGTTCCGGTTCTTCCCGGTCGAGTGGCGAACCGGTGCCACGTTCGTCCATGACGTGTTCGCCCTTGCGATCTTCATCGTGGTCGCCGGCCACGTGCTCTTCGCCCTGGCTCACCCGGAATCGCTGCGCTCAATCATCAGGGGCTGGGTCACCCAGGCGTGGGCGGCGCGCCACGCGCCGGGCTGGCTGGCCGAGGAGCAATCGAAGGTTGAGCCCGACATGGTCTCTGACGGGGCCTGACCGAGCGGCCCTCGCCTGAGCCCGGGTCCGGGCGGATCGCCTTGCTACCTTGTGGCGTGCCCCAGTACAGGATCGGCCAGGCGGCGGAGTTGCTGGGGGTGAGCACCGACACCGTGCGCCGGTGGGCCGACGCTGGGCGGGTGAAGGCGACGGCGGGTTCGGGGGGCCGGCGTTACGTCGACGGCGCGGATCTCGCTCGCCTGGCCGTCGAGCTCGCCGGTGAGCCGGGGCGCGACCGGCCCCGGGGCCAGTCGGCCCGAAACCGCTTCCGCGGGATCGTCACACGGGTGACCAGGGACGGCGTGGCGGCGCAGGTGGAGCTGCAGTCGGGCCCGCACCGCTTCGTGGCTCTCATCACCCGGGAGGCCGCCGACGAGCTGGAGCTGGCGCCGGGAATGATCGCCGACGCCGTGGTGAAGGCGACGAACGTCGGGGTCGAGGTGCCGGCAGCCTACTGAGCGGGGCCTCGCACCCCTCGGCCAGGGAGTGGAGGGCCGTCAGAACAGCGGGCAGATGCGATAATTCCTCGATGGCCAAGACCTACGAAGGGATAGATCAGAAGCTGTCGGCGTGGATCTCGGAGCAGCCGGTTTTCTTCGTGTCGACGGCCCCGCTCGATCCTGACGGGTCGGTGAACTGCTCGCCCAAGGGAAACCGCGGCGAGTTCGCCGTTCTGGACGAGCTCACGGTGGCCTACCTCGACCAGACGGGGAGCGGCGTCGAGACCATCGCGCATCTCCAGGAGAACGGCCGGATTGTCATCATGTTCTGTGCCTTCGTGGGGCCGCCACGGATCGTTCGTCTCCATGGGAAGGGCCGGGTCGTGCTGGCCGACTACCCGGACTTCGACGAGCTGATCGGCCGCTTCACCGGTGGCGCGGCGGTCGGGGTGCGCTCGGTCATCGTCGTGGAGGTGGGACGGGTGTCGGATTCGTGTGGCTACGGCGTGCCTCTGATGCACTTCGAGGGTCATCGACCGACCATGGACCAGTGGTCCACCCAGAAGGGGAGAGACGGCATCCGCCAGTACTGGGCCGAGAAGAACGTCACCAGCATCGACGGCATCAGAGGAATCGACGCGCCGACATCGCCATAGAACGTGTCGCTCGCTGAGCGTCCACGTCCACGTTCACCTCGGCTCCCGCTGTGGGCCGGGCGCCCCGTAGCGCGGCTTGTCACCGATGTAGCCGAGCCACGTTGAGTCATCTCGACGGAAATCTCTTAAGACGTATTCGCACTCCACAGAGTGTGCTTCGCCCCACCCAAGCGAGGCGATCTCCCGCCGAGGTCCGACGTTCTTGAGCGCGCAGGCCATGCACAATAGGGAGGGTTTGTCCATCCCTTCCTGCATGTCTAGCCTGGCCTCCTTTGCCGCGATGAACGGACGTGACGGAGGGCCCACGGTGATCACGGAACGCGTACCCCTATGAGCATCCTCGGCAATCGGGTGCAACGTCGCGAGGACCCGAAGTTTCTGACGGTGGGGGGTACCTACGTCGCCGACCTCGACCTACCTGGGTCGGTCCACCTGACCTTCGTCCGTTCGAGCATGGCCCATGCCTCGATTCAGACCATCGACACCTCCGGAGCCGTCACCATGCCCGGGGTACTCGCCGTCTACGCCCATGCCGACCTCGGTTTGGGCAATCTGCCGCCGATCATGGACATGACGCCCGTGACCATGACCCGGAGCATCCTGGCATCGGGGACCGTTCGCTACGTGGGCGAGCCGATCGTCGCCATCGTCGCCGAGACCCGCCAGGCAGCGGCGGATGCCACAGAGCAGGTCATCGTCGAGTACGAACCGCTCCCGGCGGTCGTCGACCCGGCCGAAGCCTTGAAGGACGAGGTCCTGCTCTTTCCCGAGGCGGGGACGAACACCGCGTTCACACTGGACTTCGGGGGCGACTCGGCACTCTTCGAGGGCTGCGAGGTCGTGGTGGACCGGACGATTGCCAACCAGCGGGTGGCGCCCTGTCCGCTGGAGGTGCGCTCGTCGGCCGCGCGTATGGATGCCGACGGCCGGCTGGAGTTCTACGCGTCGACCCAAGCCCCTCACGGTGTACGCCAGATGCTGGCCACGGCACTAGCCCTTCCGGCGGACCGCGTCCACGTGGTGGCTCCCGACGTGGGTGGCGGGTTCGGCGCGAAGGGCTCGGTCTATCCCGAGGAGCTCATGGTGGGTTGGTGCGCCCTGCACCTCGACCGGCCGATTCGCTGGACCGAGACCCGGTCGGAGAGCATGCTCGGGCTCGGCCATGGTCGTGCCCAGGTGCAGCGGATCAGGCTCGGCGGCAACCGTGACGGCGTCATTCGGGCGTACCGGATTGAGGTGCTGCAGGACGGCGGCGCCTACCCCGACTTTGGCACCGTCCTCCCCTTCATGACCCGCACCATGACGAGCGGCGTGTACGCAATCCCCAAGGCGGAGTGCTCGAGTGTCTCGGTCGTGACCAATACGACACCGACCGTGGCCTACCGGGGGGCCGGGAGGCCGGAGGCGACCTCCGCCATCGAGCGGGCCGTGGACATGTTCGCCGCCGAAATCGGCATGGACCCGGCCGAGGTCCGACGCCGTAACCTGATCGGACCGGACGCCTTCCCGTACGACACACCCACCGGGACCACGTACGACACCGGAAACTACCGGGGCACCCTGGACCTGGCCCTCGAGGTGGCGGGCTACGACGACCTGCGGGCGGAGCAGCAGCGCCGCCGGACCAGCGGCGACGTCCGCCAGCTCGGCATCGGGCTGTCGTGCTACGTCGAGATCACCAACGGCATGCCGGATGGGGAGTTCGGCGCGGTCGAGGTACGGCCCGACGGCAGGGTGACCGTCCGCACCGGCACGTCGCCCCACGGCCAGGGGCACGTCACGGCATGGTCGATGCTGGTCGCCGACCAGCTCGGGGTCCGGATGGAGGACATCGAGGTCATTCACGGCGACACCGACGTGGTACCCCGCGGCGGGGGAACCATGGGGTCCCGCTCGCTCCAGGTCGGGGGCGCCGCCGTCAACCAGGCGGCCATCGCCGTGGTCGATCAGGGCAAGGATCTGGCCGCCGACCTGTTCGAGGCCGCACCCGAGGACGTGGTCCTCGACAAGGCACGCGGGCTCTTCCACGTGGTCGGCAGCCCGGCGCTCACACACAGCTGGGCCGACCTGGCGAGGGCCGCCCTCGACCGGAGTGGCACCCCGCTCCTGGCCGAGGTGGATCTGGCGTCACCGGGTCCGACCTTCCCCTTCGGGACCCATCTCTCGGTAGTCGAGGTGGACACCGAGACGGGCAAGGTGACGCTGCTCCGACATGTCGCGGTCGATGATGCCGGTCGAATCGTGAACCCGCTGCTCGCCGAGGGGCAGGTCCACGGCGGCATCGCACAGGGCGCGGCGCAGGCGCTGCTCGAAGAGGTCGTCTACGACGAAGATGGCAATCCGCTCACGTCGACACTGGCGGACTATTCGTTCATTTCTGCCGCCGAGCTCCCGACCTACGAGACGCGCTTCACCGAGACGCCGACCCCGGTCAACGCGCTCGGCTCTAAGGGTATCGGGGAGTCCGGCACCATCGGCGCCACTCCTGCCGTGCACAACGCAGTCTGTGACGCCGTTGCCCATCTGGGAGTCCGGCATGTCGACATGCCCACGACGCCAACGCGGGTGTGGCGTGCCATTCAAGATGCCACCAGCGGGAGGAGCTGACGTGCGGATCACCATCAACGTCAACGGGACGAGCGAGTCCCACGAGGTCGAGGCGCGCACGTTGCTCGTCCACTACCTGCGCGATGAGGCCGGCTTGACCGGTACGAATATCGGATGTGACACCACGTCGTGTGGGGCGTGCACCGTGTTGTTGAACGGGGAATCCGTGAAATCGTGCACGGTG
>JBEKVF010000207.1:0-7140 GCA_049514295.1 Acidimicrobiales bacterium | reverse complement strand
GGCCACGGTGGCACCGCCGGCCACGGCGGTCGCCACGCGGTCCCGACGGCCCTCCTCGTTGTGGCCGTGCAGCGAGAGGAGGCGGTCACCGTCCGGCCCGCCCGCGGCGACACCGACCGCCGAGAGCAGGGCCCGGGTGCGCCGGGTGTCCTCGCAGCAGATCAGGTCAGCCGTCGCCAGCACCTCACGCGCCCGGGGGGAGAGATCGCCCAGGTTTCCGATCGGCGTGGCCACGAGCACCAGCCGGCCCCGCCCCTCCCCGCTCAAGGCCCGTCGCCTACGGCACCGTTCGCCTCGTGCACCTCGAGTCGGTCACCCACCTGCACGCCCCAGCGCTCCAGCGCGCCCGCCTCGGTCTCCACCGCGCTGCGGGCCGCCCTCCCACCCCTGGCCATCCGCCACGGCTTGAGCCGGGCCACGCGCACCACCGTGAGATCGTCCGAGAGGAAGGCCACGTCGATGGGGAACCGCATGCCCGCCGTGTGCACGGCGCGGGCGCCCTCCACGTGCAGCGCGCCCTCGCATCCCGCTCGCCCACGCAGGCCGCGGCGCTCGGCGGGCGAGTCGGCCATCTCCAGCGCGCACACCACGTCTCCGTCCCGCAGCAGCCATCCGGACCGCATGCGACCGAGGCTACCGGACGGCCTGTGCCGCATCGTCTAGGATTTTCGCCTCATGTCGAAGCGAACGGTCAAGCGCAAGCTCAGGACGAAGAAGAAGGCCAATCACGGCAAGAAGCCGAACTGCGGCCGCGGCTGAAGCCCGGTCCGGCTGCCTGAGAACCTGATCGCTCACGTCCCGTCCCAGGCGACGCCCTGGGACGACAGCACCCCGCACAGGGTGGTGGGCAGGTCCGAGATGATCCCGTCCACGCCGAGGCCCAGCAGGCGCTCCATGGACTCGGTGTCGTTCACCGTCCACACGTGGACGGCCTTGCCCGCCTCATGCGCGGCCGCCACGAAGCGCTCGTCCACCACGACCAGGTCGCCCTGGCGCTCGGGGACCTGGTACGCCACGGCGGGCATTTCGGGCACGCCCTCCCCGGCCTGCACCGCCCGCCAGGCCTCGGCCGTGGCCGTGGTGCCCGCCGAGGTGGGCACCGAGGGTGCGAAGCGCCGGAAGGCGTCGGTCGCCGGGTCGAGGAACGAGGCCACGATCACGTCGTCGCAGCGCCCGAACTCCGCCAGCAGCCGCGCCAGCGCCTCCTCGTAGGGGGCCACCACGGGCGCCGTCTGCTTGATGTCCAGGTTCAGCACGACGCCGGGGAACCGCTCGAGGACCTCGCGCAGGGTGACGATGCCGAACGACGGATCCTCCGGCGCCCGGCCCCGGAACGGGTAGTCCTCCGGAGGCCGGCCCGGCGTGACGTCGGCCCCGGGGATCCACCAGTAGGAGAAGTCGAGCTGCCGCAGCTCGGCGAGCGTGAACGAGGCGATCGTGCCCGTCGCCGGCGTCGTGCGGTCGACCGTGGCGTCGTGGCACACCACCAGCTCGCCATCCGCCGTCGCGTGCACGTCGAGCTCTATCCCGGTGGCGCCGGCCTCCAGCGCGTGCGCAATGGCATGGAGGGTCGAGGAGGGCGACTCCCACGCCCCGCCCTGGTGCGCGTAGGCGATGACCCTCCGCTCCAGCCAGGGGGACCGCGCGCTCACCGGCCCGACCGTAACAGCCTTGGCCTGGGCCGGATCCGCCGCGACCAGGGCGAAGCCGCCCCCCGCGGCAACGGGCCTATCCTCGTGCGGCGTGCTCGATCACCTCCTCGTCGACGTCATCAGCACAATGCGTGCCTCCTTCGACCGGGCGCTGCTCCAGCGCCAGGCCGTGGAGGAGCGCTTCCAGGTGGACGTGTTCCTCGGCGACGTGTCCTGGGAGACCTCCTACAGCCTGCCCGGCGAGGAGCAGCCGCCCCGGGTGCGCGCCGACATCTCGGTGGACTGGCCCACGTGGAGCCAGACCTCCTACCGCAGCTGGTCCATCGGCGAGCCGCCCGACGAGCTCCCCGAGGTCGTGATCGAGGTGGCGCTGCGTGTCCAGCGCATGGCCGAGGCCCCCGACACGGAGAAGGTCATGGCGGCCCTGCCGATCACGGGCCCGCTCGGCGACCCCATGGACCTTGTCCGCACCGCGACCACGATCGAGCAGGTGCGCACCGACGGGGACAGCGCCGGTGGCCTCCGCTGGGCTGCGGAGGCGACCTACGAGGGCTCGGTCCGCTTCAGCGAGCACCAGCTCGAGGAGCCGTCGACCATCGCGCCGGTCTTCGACGCCCTGACCCGCTGGGTCGCCTCCACCCTGATCTCCCTGGCCGACCTCCCCTTCACGTTCCTGCCCGCCGGGGAGGACAAGGCCTGACCCGTATCTCCCACCGCCGGGCCCTCGTCACTGTCCTCGTCCTCGGCGGCCTCCTGGCCGCCTGCGGGTCGTCGGCGCCCGCCGCACCGCCGCCCAGCCAGGGGCTGGTGCTCGACCGGCCGACGCCGCAGCACGTCCCGCTCGTCGACCAGCAGGGCCGGCCGGTGTCGCTGGCCGGGCTGGAGGGCAAGGTGGTGGTCCTCGCCCCCTTCCTCTCCCTCTGCCAGGACGAGTGCCCGCTCGTCACCGGCGCCTTCATCTCCCTCCAGCGCGACCTTCGGGCCGCCGGGCTGGGGAACCAGGTCGTCTTCGTCGAGGCCACCGTCGACCCGGGCCGCGACACCGTGGCCCGCCTGGCCGCCTACCAGAAGGAGTTCGGGGCCGACTGGGACCTGTGGACAGGTACGCCGGCGAACGTCGCCGCCTTCTGGAAGCCCTTCGGCATCGAGTACCAGATCATCCCCGAGGAGCAGCCGCCAAAGATCGACTGGTTCACCGGAAAGCCCCTGACCTACGACGTCGACCACACCGACGGCTACATCCTGGTCGGCACCGACGGCCACGAGCGCTTCGTCGACGCCACCGCGCCGAACCTGGGCGGCAAGCTCGACCCCAAGCTGACCTCGCTCCTCGACGACGGCGGGGTGCACGACCTGCACAACCCGCAGCAGCCCAACTGGACGATCGCCGACGCCCTCGCCTCCATCAGTTGGATGCTCGGGACCAACGTCCCCGCGTCGGGCTCGTGACGCGGCCAGGGCTGCGCCGCTCCGCCCTCGTCCTGCCGGCAGCCCTCGTCTGCCTCGCCCTGGTGCTCGGCGCGTGCTCGAGCACCGACGTCACGACGCTCACGGCTCCGCCGACGACCGACACCTCGCTCACGCTGACGCTCCAGCACTCGCCCGTCGGGCCGATCCTCGCCACCGGGGGCGGCGACACGCTGTACGACTTCGTCCCCGACACCCCCACGCACAGCGCCTGCCTCAACGACGGCTGCGTGTTCCAGTGGCCGCCGCTCACTGAGTCCGGGCCCGTGCGGGTCGGCCCCGGCGTCGACCTCTCGCTGGTCGGGACGCTCACGCGCCCCGACGGGTCGACCCAGCTCTCCTACGACGGCCACCCGCTCTACACGTACAACCTCGACGTGACGCCCGGGCTCGTGATGGGCCAGGCCATCGACCAGGACGGGGGGCTCTGGTACGTGTTGAACGCGAAGGGACAGCAGATCACCACCGCGTTCTCGGTCATGAGCCCGAACCTCAACGGAACCCCGAACCCCAACGGCGGCTCGAACCCCAACAACTGAGCCCGGGCCGCGACGGCGCCCTCAGGTGTTGAAGCGGAACTCCACCACGTCGCCGTCGCGCATGACGTAGTCCTTGCCTTCCATCCTCGCCTTGCCGGCGTTGCGAGCCGCGGCGACCGAGCCCATTGCCATCAGGTCCTCGAAGCTGATCACTTCGGCCTTGATGAACCCCCGCTCGAAGTCGGTGTGGATCACGCCCGCGGCCCTGGGGGCGGTGTCGCCGACATGGATGGTCCACGCCCGTGCCTCCTTCGGCCCGGCCGTGAGGAACGTCTGGAGCCCGAGCGTGGCGAAGCCCACGTGCACCAGCTGCTCCAGGCCCGACTCCTCCTGGCCGTAGCTGCACAGCAGCTCCGCGGCGTCGTCCGGGTCGAGCCCCGCCACCTCCGCCTCGATCTGGGCGCACAGGACCACCGCATGCGCCGGCCGCACGCTCTCAATGAGGCGGGCGGCCAGGTCTGCGTCGCCCAGCGAGCCGTCGTCGACGTTGAAGACGTAAATGAATGGCTTGGCCGTGAGCAGGTGCAGGTCGTGCAGGAGCGCGGCGTCGACCTCGCCGGCTGCGGCCGCACTCGACACGGTGCGGCCCTCGCCCAGGATCCGTTCCGCCGCGGCCACGGCATCCACCGTCGGCTTGAGCGCCGCAGCCCCCTTGGCCTCGCGCACCAGGCGCGGCAGTCGCTGCTCGACCGTTTGCAGGTCGGCCAGGATCAACTCGGTGTTCACCGTCTCGATGTCGCCCGCCGGGTCGACCCGCGCGTCGACGTGCACGACGTCGTCGTCGTGGAAGGCCCGCACCACCTGGCAGATGGCGTCGGTCTCGCGGATGGCCGCCAGGAACTGGTTGCCCAGACCCTCCCCCTTCGACGCGCCGCGCACCAGGCCCGCGATGTCGATGAAGGTGACCGAGGCCGGCACCACGGGTGCGCCGTCGTAGAGCTCGGCGAGCTTGCTCAGCCGCGCGTCGGGCACGGCGACGACGCCCACGTTGGGGTCGATGGTGGCGAACGGGTAGTTGGCCGCCAGCACCTCGTTGTTGGTGAGGGCGTTGAACAAGGTGGACTTGCCCACGTTGGGCAGTCCGACGATCCCGATCGACAGGCTCACGGAGCGGCCCGGCTACGCGGGCAGCAGGCCGGCGGCGGCGGCCAGCGCCTTGAGGTCGGCCTCGGGTCGGGCGCCCGTGTGCGAGATGATCTCCGCCGCGCACAGCCCTCCGAGCGTGGTGCTCTCCACGGGGCCCATGCCATGGGTGAGGCCGAAGAGGAAGCCGGCCGCGAAGAGGTCGCCCGCCCCGGTGGTGTCGACCACGCGTTCCACCGCGGCGGCCGGGACCTCCTCGGCGCCCCGCGCCGTGAGCACGACGGCGCCCTGGGCGCCGCGGGTCATCACGACCAGCAGGCCGGTCTCCTCGGCGGCTTCGACGGCCGCCCCGTGCGAGGAGGCCCCGAAGAGCATGGTGACCTCCTCCTCGTTGCCCAGCAGGATGTCGACGTCGTCGATGAGCAGTTCGAGGAACTCGCGCTGGTGTCGACTCACGCAGAAGGGGTCGGAGAGGGACAGCGCCACCGAGCCCTCCGAGGCGTGGGCGGTGGTCGCGGCGTGGCGCATGGCCTCCTTGGCGGCCGGGAGCCGGGACGTCCCAGAGATAGCCCTCGAGGAGCACCACGGAGGCCCGGGCCACGAAGGACGTCGGGACGCCCTCGGGCGACAACGTGGACGCCGCCCCCAGGTACGTCCCCATGGTCCGGTCCGCGTCCTCGGTGATCAGGACCACGCAGCGCCCCGTGCCCAGCCCGTCGCCGGCGGCCGACTCGCTGAAGTGCGGCTCGAACTCGACGCCGGCGGCCCGCAGGTTCTCTGCATAGGTCCGGCCGACCTCGTCGTCGGCCACCGCTCCCACGAAGCCGGCCGTCCCGCCGAGCACGGCGATCCCGGCGGTCGTGTTGGCCACCGAGCCCCCCGAGACGTAGCGGGGGGCGCCCATGAACTCCTGGACCGCATTGGCGGTCACCAGGTCGACCAGCGTCATGGACCCCCTCTCCAGCCCGACCTGGGCCAGCTGCTCGTCGCTCGCCAGCTCAATCACGTCGAGCAGGGGCGAGCCGATGGCGACCACGTCGAGATCGTGGCCGTCCCCCTCGTGGCTCCCTGGGGATGACTGGGCGTGGTCGACGGTCGTGGCGTCCTCGGCTGGCACGCTGCGAGAACCTACTCGCAGCGCCGCGGGTAGCCTTCACCGGATGCCACCAGGTCCCACGCCGCCCGTCGCGCCCGGCTCGGAGGCGTTCCGCCTGCCGCGCACGGTCGATCCCGAGACCTACCGGATGGAGATCGAGCCGAATGTCGGGTCGGCCACCTTCTCGGGCACGGTCGCCATCGACGTCGTCGTCCGCGAGCCGGTCACTGAGATCGTGCTCAACGCGGCGGAGCTCGCCATCAGCGACGTCGAGGTCCAGGCGTTCGACGGGAGCACGGTCGGGTGCAGTGTGACCTTCGACGACGACCTCGAGCAGGTCGTCTTCCGGCCCTCCTCGGAGCTGCCCCCCGGGCCGTGCACGATCAGCTGCCGCTTCACCGGCACCCTCAACGACAAGCTGCGCGGGTTCTACCGCTCGACGTACACCGGCCCGGACGGCGAGACGCAGACCATCGCGACGACGCAGTTCGAGTCAGTCGACGCCCGGCGCTGCTTCCCCTGCTTCGACGAGCCGGACCGCAAGGCGGTCTTCGACATCGCGCTGATCGTGGACCCCGGGGTCGACGCGATCTCGAACTCCCCGATCGTCGGGATCGACCGGGTCGGCGCCAAGCGCCGCATCCGGTTCTCCCCCACCATGAAGATGTCCACCTACCTGGTGGCCTTCGTCGTCGGGAAGCTCGAGACCACCGAGACCGTGGACGTCGACGGCGTGCCCCTCCGGGTGGTGTGCACGCCGGGGAAACGGCACCTGGGGGAATTCGCTCTCGAGGTCGGCGCGTTCGCGTTGCGCTTCTTCACCGAATACTTCAACGTCCCCTACCCGGGCGAGAAGGTGGACCTGGTCGCCATCCCGGACTTCGCGGCCGGAGCCATGGAGAACCTGGGCTGCATCACCTTCCGCGACACCGCCCTCCTTGTCGATACGTCGAGCGCTGCCCGGGCCGAGCTCGAGCGCGTGGCCGACGTGATCGCCCACGAGCTCGCCCACATGTGGTTCGGCGACCTCGTGACGATGCGGTGGTGGGAGGGCATCTGGCTCAACGAGGCCTTCGCCACGTTCATGGAGATGCTCTGCGTCGACGCCTTCAGGCCGTCGTGGGACCGCTGGGTCGGCTTCGCCCCCTCACGCGAAGCCGCGCTCGCCGTCGACGGTGTGCACTCGACCCGGCCGATTGAGTATCCCGTCGGGCCGCCCAAGGAGGCGGAGGGCATGTTCGACCTTCTGACGTACGAGAAGGGATGCGGGGTGCTGCGCATGCTCGAGCAGCACATCGGGGCC
>JBEKVF010000206.1:0-5319 GCA_049514295.1 Acidimicrobiales bacterium | reverse complement strand
AGCACCAGGGTCGGGCGCGCCACCTCACGGGCGAGGGCCAGACGCCGCGGCTCGGAGCGGAACTGCTCGACGTCGAAGAGCGGCTGCGAGGAGGGCAACCTCAGGAGGCCGCGGCCAGATACGGCTCCCACAAGGGGTCCACGTCAGACAGGTGGCGCAGCCGCCACAGGTGCCCGTCGGGCGGAGCCGGCTTCACGCGCAGCGTCCAGCCGAGCTCGGAGAGCAACTGATCGGCCTTCTCCAGGTTGTCGCGCTTGCAGGCGGCGACAACGTTGGACCAGTCGTGCGTGCCGCCACGACTGCGGGGGATCACGTGGTCGATCGTGTCGGCCGGCTGGGAGCAGTAAACGCACAGCCCGCCATCCCGGCGCAGGACCGACCGCCGCGTGACCGGCGGCGTGCGAGCCCACCGCGGGATGCGCACCATGTGGGCGAGCCGCACGATCGAAGGCACCTCGATCTCGAGCCTCGCCGAGTGGAAGACCTTGCAGTCGTCGCGGATGGCCACCGCCTCGGCCCGACCCGCAAGCACGAGAACGACGGCACGGCGATCAGAGACGAGGGCCAGCGGCTCGTAGGTCGCGTTGAGGAGGAGCACCCGCTCCATACGCCAGAGAGGCTACCCGCGGCCGGGGCGTGCCCTCTGACACCACCGGAGGTAGGCCACGACATCGGACGGGGTCAGCGCCTCGGCCTCTCCCTCCCCGCCGTAGGCCGTGACCAGCCGGAAGCGCCAGTACGCCTCCCCCGGCAGCGGCACGAACGGAGGGCGGTGCCACCACCCACGCCGCGCCAGTCGGCGCAGGGCCCCGAGGGATGCCCACCACAGCCCCGGATGCGGGAGCACGGCCCGCGCCACCACGGCGGCGTCCCTCCCCCACCGGGCGCGGCTCACGCCCCCACTCCCGTGCCGCGCCAACCGACCCGGGCGGCGCCGATGAGCGGGCCACGGTCTCCCAGCCCGCCGGGGACCACCCGCGCACCCCGCGCGAACTCGAGCCCACAGAGCCGATCCATCTCCGCCTGGGCGGCCCGGAAGAAGGGATCGCCGAACCCGAGCGCCACCGACCCGCTCACGACCGCGAGCGGCAGGTCGAGGAGGTTCACGGCCGATGCGATGGCCCGACCGACCAGTGTTCCGGCGCGCTCCACGACGACGGCAGGGGCCAGTCGTGCCGGCTGTCCGGTGATGGCCGCCAGCGCCGTGCCCGACGCCTCCGCCTCGAGGCAGCCACGGCCGCCGCACCGGCACGCACGCCCGGCGGGCTCGACGACCACGTGGCCGATGTGACCTGCATTGCCGAGCCGCCCGCCGAGCAGCCGTCCGTCGAGCACGATGCCGCCACCGACGCCGGTCGACACCACCATGGCGATGTAATTCTCGCAGCCGGCTGCGGCCCCGACCCAACCCTCACCGAGTGCGAGGGCCTTGGCGTCGTTGTCGACGAAGGCCGGCACTCCGGTCAGCTCCGCGAGTCGTGAGCGCAAGGGAAACGATCGCCACGCCCCGATGTTCAGCGGCGACACCTCGTCACCGCCCGGGCTCATCGGACCGCCACAGCCCGCGCCACAGACGACGACCCGGTCTCCGGCACCCACCGCCGACATGACGCGCTCGACCAACCCGGCCAGGTCTCCCCACAAGAGCCCGGCGGCGGGGTCGGTGATGTCCTCGCCCGAGCTCGAGCCCAACTCCAAGCCTCCACCCCCCAGAGCCGACGACGCCCGGGTCGGCAGCATCGCCCGTTCCACCAGGGATCCGTCCAGGGAGACCAAGCCGGCCGCCATTTTGGTGCCGCCGATGTCGACGGCCAGTGCAAGGTCTGCCACGGGACCAGGGCTACCTCGACGTCGGGGGTCGCGGCTCAGCGGGGCCGCGGACAGCCCAGCGAGATGCTCAGTCCTCGCGCCGGTGGAAGCGGGAGCGGAACCAGTCGCGTGCCTCGGTCACCGCGCCCTCGATCCCGTTCGACGCGCCGGCTGATTTGGACTGCTCCCCGTCCTTCGCACGCGTCAGGTCGTGCCAGCCGGCCCGACCCATGCGCCGCAGGTTCCGCTCGAACCAGACGGCGGAGGCGAACATGATGATGACGCCGAGGAAGCCGGCGATGACCGACTTGCTGTAGAACGCCACCAGGATGACCACGCCGACGACGAAGGTGACGGCGGCCCACTTGCAGTAGCGACCCGCGTGCCGATAGACGGTCTCCGACCTGACGCGCTCGGCAAACTCGGGGTCCTGGCGAACCAGGGACTCCTCGAGCTCGGCCAGGATTCGCTGTTCGTGGTCGGAAAGTGGCACTACCACCTGCCCCCTGGGATCTCCACATCCATCTGCGCCCCATGTTTGCACGCCCGGACGGCGCGGACAATCAGAGGGTGCTCGTTCGTTCCTGCCCACTCGGCGGTCTCCACCGCCAGTCAGCTTAGAACCCGTTTGGAGCGGGCAGCACGCGGTCACAGAGTTGTAACGGCCCGCCTCAAGCCCAGCCCAGGAAGGCCGGCCCACCTCCCAGGCGGCACCGGAGCCGGCGACCGGGGGCTCGGGCCGCTACTCCCTGGGCTTGCGGCGCATGATGAGCGCGGTGATCAGCGCCCCGAGCAGGCCCGAGATCGCGATGACGAGGATCAGGGGCGCCTGACGGTGGAAGACCCAGAAATCGATCCTGACCCGGCCCAGGTTGGCCAGCGCGAACCAGACCAGCAGGATGACCGCCACGGCGACCCCGACCAGAGTGGCCTGGTGCTTGCGGTCCACCTCCTTGCCGCCACCGCCACCGCCACCGCCAACGCCAACGGAATCGGGGGGATCCGAGTGCACCGGACGCTTCGCCACGTGGCCATTCTGCCCTGCGCCGCGCCCGCCGTCGCGGCAACGCCTCGGAGCGGCGGTTTCGGCCCTCGCTCCCATCGCAGCCCTCAGTCCCGGCGAGCCGCCGCCACCTGCTATGAGAGAGGTCCCGAAAGGAGACGTCATGAGCATGAGCGAGATACTCACCGGCGCCCGCACCATGTGGGAGCTCGTCGACCGCCGCGCCGAGGCGTCGACCGACCACCCCATGCTCATCGCAGCGGACGGCGACACCGTCACGTTCGGAGCGTTCCGGGACCGCGCCGAACGTGTCGCCGCCGGCCTACAGGGCATGGGCGTCACCACCGGCTCAGTCGTGTCGTGGCAGCTGCCCACGCGCATCGATACCGTCGTCCTCTCCATCGCGCTGTCCCGCCTCGGCGCCGTCCAGAACCCGATCATCCACCTCTACCGTGAGCGTGAGGTCGGGTTCGCCCTCCGCCAGACCGGCGCCTCGCTGTTCGTCATCCCCGGCACTTGGCGGGACATCGACTTCGGCGCCATCGCCGACCGCGCTCTCGCCGACGCCCCCACCCGGCCGACGATCCTCACCATCGATGCCGACCTTCCGGAAGCCGACCCCGCGGTGCTGCCCCCACCGCCCCCGGGGACCGCACCCGACGTCGCCCCGATCCGCTGGATCTACTACACCTCCGGCTCCACGGCCGATCCCAAGGGCGTGCAGCACACCGATCAGACGCTGATCGCCGGGGGCTGGGGCCTCGCCCGTGCCCTCGACATGGGCCCCGATGACGTCGGCTCCATTGCGTTCCCATTCGCGCACATCGCCGGGCCCGACTATCTGGTCACGATGCTCTCCTTCGGGTTCCCGGCCATCCTGGTCGAGGCCTTCTCCGCTCCTGACGTCCTGCCGATCTTCCGCAAGCACGGGGCGACCATGGTGGGTGGGAGCACCGCGTTCTACGTCGCCTACCTCGCCGAGCAGCGCAAGACCCCCGACGACCCCATCCTCCCCGCACTGAGGCTCATGTCCGGCGGTGGCGCGGCCAAGCCCCCCGAGATCCACTACGAGGTGCGCGACGAAATCGGCGGGCGCGGGGTCGTGCACGGCTACGGCATGACCGAGGTGCCGATGATCTCCAACGGCTCGCCGCACGACACGGACGAGCAGCTGGCCAACACGGACGGCCGGCCGGTCGAGGGCGCTGAGGTCCGCATCGTCGCGCTGGACGGTCGGATCGGCGGGCCCGACGATGAGGGGGAGGTCCGAGTGAAGGGCCCGATGGTCTTCCACGGCTATACCGACCCCGCACTCAACGAGGAGGCCTTCGACGAGGACGGCTTCTTCCGCACCGGTGACCTGGGACGGCTCCGGGCCGACGGGCACCTCACCCTGACCGGCCGCCTCAAGGACGTGATCGTCCGCAAGGGGGAGAACATCAGTGCTAAGGAGATCGAGGATCTGCTCTACACCCACCCCAAGGTGGTCGAGGTGGCGGTGATCGGGCTCCCCGACCCCGAGCGGGGTGAGCGCGTCTGCGCCGTGGTGCAGCTCGCCGATGGGGCGGACGGGCTCGAGCTCACTGACGTCGTCGCCTTCTGCCGCGAGGCCGGGCTGATGACCCAGAAGATCCCCGAGCAACTCGAGGTCCGCGCCGACTGGCCCCGTGCGGGCACCGGCAAGATCGTGAAGAAGTCGTTGCGCGACGAGTACTCGGGGGCGTGAGCGCCGCCGTGCCCGGCCTCGTCGTCCCGCCCGACCCGATCGGCGATCGCCCCTACCGCATCGTCTTCGTCTGCACCGGGAACATCTGCCGCTCCCCCATGGCCGAGGTCATCACCCGCTCGCTCGCGGGGTCCACCGAGCTCGGCGACGGCACCGCGCTCACCGACCATGTCGACGTGCGCAGTGCCGGCACCGGCCCCTGGCACGAGGGGGAGCCGATGCACGACCTCGCCTCCGAGGCGCTCGTGCGGGCCGGTTATCCCCGCCACGGCCATGTCGCCCACCAGTTCCGGTCGTCGCAGCTCGGGCAGATCGACCTCATGGTCGCCCTCGACCGCCGCCATCAACAGACCCTGCGGGGCCTCGGCGCCGACCCGGACCGCCTCGTCCTCCTCAGGGCGTTCGACCCGGCCTCGGGCGCCGCGGCGGACGTCCCCGACCCCTACTACGGGGACGAGGGCGTCTTCGACGAGTGCCGCGACATGATCGCCGCGGCATGCTCGGGCCTCGTGACCTCCCTGGCCACCCACTGGGACTCCATCTGGGCGGCGTAGCCCGCCAGCCGCGCCAGCCGCGCGAAACGGCTGGTCAGCGACCCACCCGCCCGTGGCCGCCGCCGCAACGTGTGACATAGTGCCGTCGTGGTCTCACGAAGGGTCATGCGCAGACGCCGTCAGTTCGCCGTCGGGGGCGTGCTCGTCCTGCTCCTGTTGATCTATTTCGCCTTCTTCTCGGGTGGCTCTGGCAATTCCGGCACCACGGCCACTTCCACCACGTCGAC
>JBEKVF010000205.1:0-5332 GCA_049514295.1 Acidimicrobiales bacterium | reverse complement strand
GCAACATCTTTTCGGGCGTGCTGATGATCGCGGTGATCGTGACGCTGATCCCGCCCTACGCGTCCTGGATCGGCCTGCTCATCTGGAAGCCGTTCGACGAGCTGTTCATCGGCGCGATCCAGGCCTTCATCTTCGCCCTTCTCACCATCATGTACCTCGGCATGGGCATGAGCCGGGACGCCCACTAGGCGGCCGGCGCAGGCGAGACCCGCAGGACCAACCAGCAATTTCGGACACGACCTCAACAAAGGAGAGGAAACATGGCAGCAAGCACAATGGAAGGTGCGGTACGTGTCGCCGGCGCGCTCGTCGGTGGCGGGCTCGCACTCGGCGGGGGCGCCATCGGTGCCGCGGTCGGCGACGGCCTCGCCGGTTCGCAGACGATCGCGGCCATCGCACGGCAGCCCGAGATCGAGGCCAAGGCCCGTCAGTACTTCTTCTTGACCGTCGGCCTGGTGGAGGCCATGTACTTCATCAACCTGCTGTTCATGGTGGTGTTCGTCTACGTCTTCGCCGCCAAGAGCATCGCGTAGCACCGCGCATCCCATCGTCTACCCGCCGGAGAGACCCCGGAGACCGAGAGCATCATGACCACAGCAGGCATCTTCCTTCTGCCCAATGGGACGTTCTTCATTGAGCTGATCGTCTCGATCATCCTGATCCTCGCCATCTACAAGTGGGTGCTCCCGCCCATCAACAAGGCGATGGAGGAGCGCCAGGAGAAGATCAGGACGTCCCTCGAGGCCGCCGATCAGGCGCGCGCCGACGCGGAGGCGGCCGACGACGAGCGGCGGGCCGTCCTCGAGGAGGCGCGGCACCAGGCTCGTGAGATCGTCGCCCAGGCCAACCGCACAGCCGAGCAGGTGCGGATCGACGCCCAGTCCCGCGGGCAGAGCGAGTACGAGCGCATCGTCGGCAGCGCCGGGATCGAGGTCGGCCTGGCCCGCCAGCGCGCCGTCGAGGAGGCGGCGAGCCGCATGGGCGAGATCGTCATGGACGTGGTGGAGCGCGTTATCGGGCGCGAGGTCAATTTCGAGGCGCACCGGGACCTGATCGACGAGGCCGTCGAGGCCCTTCGGGCCGACACGACCGGCGGCGCGGCCGCCAACGCCGGGGCGCGTCAGTGAACCCCACGCTCCAGGGCTACTCCGCGGCCCTCATCGAGGCGGCCGACCCGGCCGCGCTCGGTGGTATCGCCGCCGACCTCGAGGCGATTGAACAGCTGGCCATGAGCAGCGCGCCGCTGCGGGCCGCGCTGACCGACACGTCAGTGCCCGGCATGGCCCGCCGGGCCGTCATGCTCGACCTCCTGGAGGGAAAGGTCTCCGCCGAGGCAGGCCGGCTGGCCGCGTTCGCCTGCCTCGTGGTGTCGGCGCCGCACGTGCCTACCGCCCTGGCCTGGCTGAGCGCCAGGGTCCGGCACGCCGCCGAGGGCCGCGAGATGGAGGAGCCGCAGCTGAGCCTGACCCAGGCACGCGAGCGTGTGGCCGGCTACGCCACGGCGCTCTTCGAGGACATGTCCAACAATGAGCTCGAGTCGCTCGAGGACGATCTCTTCCGCTTCGGGCGGATCGTGGCGTCGACGCCCGCCCTGCGCGCTGCGCTGACCGACCGCGACCTCGAGGTCGCCGCCCGCCAGGGGTTGGTGGCCCAGCTCCTCGAGGGCAAGGTGCCGGCCACGACGCTGGCGCTGGCCCGCTACACGGTGACGGGCGGCCGGGCGCGCGACTTCGTGGGCACCCTGGACTTCCTGGTCGAGCAGACCGCGGCCGCCCGCGGCTGGCGCATCGCCCACGTCCGGGCCGCGGCGCCGATCGACGAGGCACAGCAGACGACGCTCACCGATTCACTGGGCACGCTGACCGGCGGACCGGTCGAGCTCCAGGTGGTCATCGACGAGTCGCTGCTCAGCGGGGCACTCATCAGGATCGGGGACCTGCAGGTAGATGCGACGGCACGGGGGAGGATCGACGCGTTGCGAGAGCACCTCGTCCCGGCCGGATGGGAGCCATCGGGGCTCGGCGGCGCCGGGCAGGGTCACGAGACGACAGCACAGACAGAGGGAGCAGACTGATGGCAGAGCTGACGATCGACGCCAGTGAGATCACCGCGGCGCTGGAGCGCCATGTCGAGGATTACACCCCGGCGGTCGGGACCGAGCAGATCGGTCACATCGTCGAGGTGGGCGACGGCATCGCCCGGGTGTCGGGACTTCCCGGAGCCGCCGTCAACGAGCTGCTCGAGTTCGAGGACGGCACGCTCGGTCTGGCCCTGAACCTGGACGAGGACACGATCGGTGCCGTCGTCCTGGGCGAGGTCGACAACCTCGAGGAGGAGCAGACGGTCAAGGCGACGGGTCGGATCCAGACCGTGCCCGTCGGCGACGCCCTGCTGGGCCGTGTCGTCAACGCGTTGGGTGAGCCGATCGACGGCAAGGGCCCGATCAACACCACCGAGACGCGCCGCATGGAGGTGCAGGCCCCCGGCATCGTCGGCCGCCAGCCGGTGAGCGAGCCGCTGCAGACCGGGATCAAGGCCATCGACGCCATGACCCCGATCGGGCGCGGGCAGCGCGAGCTGATCATCGGCGACCGCAAGACGGGCAAGACGACGGTGGCGATCGACACCATCATCAACCAGGCCGGCCAGGGTGTGAAGTGCATCTATGTGGCCATCGGCCAGAAGAACTCCTCGGTCGCGCAGACCGTGGCCACCCTGGAGGACCACCAGGCGCTGGAGTACACCGTGGTGGTCGTGGCTTCCGCCGGGGACCCGGCACCGTTCAAGTACCTCGCCCCCTACGCCGGCTGCGCCATGGGCCAGCACTGGATGGAGAACGGCGAGCACGCGCTCATCATCTACGACGACCTGTCCAAGCAGGCCGAGGCCTACCGGTCCGTCTCACTCCTTCTGCGGCGCCCACCGGGCCGCGAGGCCTACCCGGGCGACGTCTTCTACCTGCACTCACGGCTGCTCGAGCGGGCGGCCAAGCTGTCCGACGAGCGGGGCGGCGGCTCGCTCACCGCGCTGCCGGTCATCGAGACCAAGGCGGGCGACATCTCGGCCTACATCCCCACCAACGTGATCTCCATCACCGACGGGCAGGTGTTCCTGGAGACGGACCTGTTCAACTCGGGCATCCGCCCGGCCATCAACGTCGGCAACTCGGTGAGCCGGGTCGGGAGCGCAGCCCAGGTCAAGGCCATGAAGCAGGTGTCGGGGACGCTCAAGCTCGACCTGGCCCAGTTCCGTGAGCTCGAGGCGTTCGCCACCTTCGGCTCCGAGCTCGACAAGGTGTCGCAGGCCCAGCTCGACCGGGGCTACCGGCTGACCGAGCTGCTGAAGCAGCCGCAGAACCAGCCGGTGCCCGTCGAGGAGCAGGTGCTCGCCGTCTACGCGGGGACCAAGGGCTGGACCGACACCGTACCGGTCAGCGAGGTGCGCCGGTTCGAGGCCGAGCTCGTCGAGTACTTCAAGGGGAACCACCCCGGTGTGCTCGAGGCGATCCGGACCACCGGCGCGCTGCCCGACGGCGACGAGCTCGACAAGGGCCTGGCCGCGTTCCTCGAGGGCTTCGACACGGGGAAGGTCGACTGACCCATGGCCGGAGGCCAAGAGCGCACGCTGCGGCGCCGTATCCGCAGCGTGCAGTCCACGAGGAAGATCACGAAGGCAATGGAGCTGATCGCCGCCTCGCGGATCGTGCGCGCCCAGAACCGCATCGCGGCGAACCGCCCCTTCCGGGAGGGGATGGAGCGGGTCCTGCGCCTGACCGCGGCGGCCGACCCGACGGCGGCGACGAGGTTGTTGGGCACCCCCGAGTCGCCCCGGCACGTCGGGATCCTGGCCATCGCGGGTGACCGGGGTCTCGCCGGGTCGTACAACTCCGGCGTGTTGCGGGCCACCGAGCGACTGGTGGCCGAGCACAGGGCCAACGGCGCCGAGGTGACGGTGTGGTCCGTGGGCAAGAAGGCTCCGCCCTACTTCCGCTACCGCGGCATCGCGACGGCACGGTCGTTCGCCGGCTTCGCCGACCGCCCCGAATTCGCCGACGCCCGCTACATCGCTGCGGTGGTGGCCGCCCCGTTCGCGTCCGGGGAGATCGACCTGGTGCAGCTGGTGTCGACCCGGTTCATGTCTGCGGGCAGCCAGCGCGTCGCGATGATGCAGATGCTGCCGCTGCCGCTCCCTGAGGCCGACGAGGAGACCCCGGAGCAGACCGACGACAAGCTCGAGGGCTACACCGAGTTCGAGCCGGAGCCGGCGAAGCTGTTGATCGAGTTGGCGCCCCGGGCCCTGGAGGCGGAGATCTTCGCCGCCCTGCTGGAAGGCGCGGCGTCCTTCTTCACCGCGCAGCAGCGGGCCATGGCCGCGGCGACCGACAACGCGGACGAGCTCGTCCGCACCCTGACCCGCGTCATGAACCGCGCCCGTCAGGACGCCATCACCACCGAGATCATGGAAATCGTCGGCGGGGCCGAGGCGCTCCGCCAATCGAAGGGAGCTTGACCCCAATGACCACCACGACCATGCAAGACACCGTGCCCGCCGGCTCGCTCGAAGACGGCCGCGTGGTCGCCATCGCCGGGCCCGTCATCGACGTCGAATTCCCGCCGCACGCGCTCCCGGAGATCAACCACGCGGTCGAGTTCACCATTGAGCTCGACGGGACGTCGAATACCATCACAGCTGAAGTGGCCCAGCAGATCGGCGACGGCAGGGTCCGCTGCATCTGCATGCAACAGACCGATGGCCTGGTGCGCGGTGCGCCGGTGCGCAACCTCGGTCGCGGGATCTCGGTGCCGGTGGGCAACGCCGTGCTCGGTCACGTCTTCAACGTGCTCGGCCAGCCCCTCGACACCGACTCCATCGACGGCGTCGAGGACTACTGGGAGATCCACCGCAACGCGCCCGCCTTCGACCAGCTGGAGCCGCGCGCCCTCATGTTCGAGACCGGGATCAAGGTCATCGACCTCCTGGAGCCCTACGTGCAGGGCGGCAAGATCGGCCTCTTCGGCGGGGCCGGCGTGGGCAAGACGGTCATCATCCAGGAGATGATCCACCGCGTCGCCCAGCAGCACGGAGGTGTCTCGGTGTTCGCCGGCGTGGGGGAGCGCACCCGTGAGGGCACCGACATGTGGCTCGAGATGCAGGAGTCCGGTGTCATCGACAAGGCCGCCCTGGTCTACGGCCAGATGGACGAGCCCCCGGGTGTCCGCCTGCGCGTCGCCCTGGCCGCCCTCACCATGGCCGAGTACTTCCGCGACGTGCAGAACCAGGACGTGCTGCTCTTCGTCGACAACATCTTCCGCTTCGTCCAGGCGGGCTCCGA